>NZ_JBBNIH010000130.1:0-10490 GCF_040094125.1 Faecalibacterium longum | reverse complement strand
TTTGCTATAATCAGTCATGTGCATAACCTCCTGTGCGTCCATGTATGTGTCATTTACACTTAAAATTATGCACTCCAACGTGCGCTGCCGTATTCTGCGCCCTTGCGGTATTTGCGGGCATTTTTCCCTTTGAAATAGACAATCAGACGGATAACCACCGCGCCCACAATGCCAATAAGCAAATCCAACGGGTGAACGCTCGGCAAGGCATTTGAAAACGCTTCGGAAAATCCCTGTGTGATATTGAGTATCTTTTCGGAAATATCCGCGCCGGGGGCAAGCCGCACCGCCTGTCCCACCTTATCAAAGAGATAGACAAAGAACACATACGGGATATTCGGGATTATCAGCTTTTTGTAGTTTATCTGCTTCATATCTCGCGCCCCCTGTCTATTTTCTTTACCTTGTCGCGGGCGGCGTTAAGCTGCTTCGCCTTGTCCTTTGCTGCGGCAAGGGCTTTGCGGATAGAGGGCTTTTTATCCCTGTTCAGCTTCTTTGCGGAAAACTCTTGAAACGCTGCGGTCATAACGTCCGCGTCCCTGCCTTTGAAAAACACAAGGTAACGGGTCTGTTCGCCCTTAACCTTTTTCAGCGAAAAATCTATGTTGTATTTCTTCGCGGTACTCTCAAAGGCTTTGATATTGCTGTCGGTGATCTCGATGTTGGAAACCCCCGCATTTTGCTTCATAAGCTGCCGCATGGTCTGTTTCCCATGCGGTGCTTTGCTTTTCTGCTCCAAAAACTTCTTGATTGCTTTCTGTAACGCCTGTTCGGTAAGCCTTGCCGCGCCTTTTCCCACGTTGACGGATAGGGCAATCGTTTTTTGGGTTACTTCCTCCTGCAAGGTATCAACTCCTTTCCCGGTAAACTGCGGCTATGCTCATTTGCTGCCGTAAAAGTCGTGATTGACAAGGGCGGTATAGTAGCTGTCAATGGTACTCGGCGCGTTGAACAGCACCGCTTTTAGATACTGCTTGATGTTGCGGATTTTGGTTGTGTTCTCCCTCATGCAGTCCAAAACAAACTCAACGTGGCTGCTGTTCAGCTTCATAAACTTTGATTTGACAAGTTCGGCGGGGTAGTCGTCCCCGGCGATACGGATTGTCTTTCGGGCTGTGCAGACGGTTTCCAGCATGATTTCTACAATCTCGTCCAAACGGTCTTTATCCATTTTGGGGTCTTGAATGAGAATGTCATAGTCGATGTTTTCTTTGATGATTTCCCGATAAATCTCTATTGCACTGTTTGTTTTCGCTTCCGTTCTTTTCCTTTCCGGCGGCGCAGCCGCTTCGTCCTGCTCATAAGGCAAGGGATTTAGGGAATGGAAAGGAATGGAATGGGTACTTGATAGATCAGTAATTGATTGTTCTTTACTTGATATATCTTTATTTAATTGCGTTGGATTTTCCAACGTAGGTTTTTCCTGCGTAGGTTTTTCCAACGTTGGATTATCCAATGTTGGATTTTCCAATGTAGGTAAATCCAATATAGGCGGCTGTCCGCCGCTGGTAGCTGCTTCCGGCTCTCGCGGCTGCGGCTGCTCGTATATGACGTAATCTGCGCCCCGCAAGCGTCCCTTTTCGTCGCGCTCCCGGCTGCGCACGATATATCCGGCTTTTTCGAGTTCCTTTACCGCTTCGCGGATTGCGTCGATCTTCTCCCGGTTGATATGGGATAAGCCCGCAAGGGTATAATCCCAATCTTCGGGCAGCGAAAGCATTTGCGACAACAAGCCCTTTGCCTTTAAGGACAATTCCTTGTTTCGCAAGTGGTGGTTGCTCATAACGGTATATCCCGTATTTCGCTCCACTCTGAAAACTGCCATATTTCCTCACTTCCTCTCTTGGTATGCGTGGACAATTAGAAAGCCGTTTTCGGCTGTTTTGGTATTGCAATATGCCCTTTGCCGTTTTCGCGTCTGCAAAGCCGCATGGCACAAGGGCTTTTGCCCGTCTATTTGTCCATGCTGGCGTGCGTTTTCCGCGTCCTTTTGCCGGGGCAATAGGGACACTCTTTGAAAACGCAAAACTCATATTTCCATTGTGGGCGGTAGAAACGGCAAGTACCGCAATCTTCATCATCTCCGGCACAACCGGATTGATAGCGGTCAAATCCCGGCTTCTGCTGCATGATCAGTTCAAACGCCCGCTGCTTGCCCTTTGTGAAATACATTCCGGCTGCGCCTCCTTTCCTGCGGGCATAAAAAAACGGCGTTACTTTCTCCCCAAAAGGGGTTAAGGTAACGCCGCTTGTGTGCGTATTCAGTTTTTAACACATTCCCTGTCTATCCGCTGTCCGCAAAACCATTGATTTTATTAGCTTTTTGCCGCTATCGCTATCACACCTCATTATTCAATCGTCCCGGTTTTCAATCTCTAATAAAAGAGGTAGAAGCAGGAAATGTCGAAACGCTTATTGTGAAGGATATGAGCCGCTTAGGACGAAATTATCTGCAAGTCGGTTTTTATACGGAAGTTCTGTTCCCACAGAAAAACGTCCGATTCCTTGCAATCAACAACAGCATCGACAGCAACAATGCTTCAGACAATGATTTTGCTCCGTTTTTGAATATTATGAACGAATGGTATGCCAAAGACACGAGCAATAAAATCAAGGCTGTGTTCGATGCCCGGATGAAAGATGGAAAACGTTGCAGCGGCTCTATTCCGTATGGATATAACCGTTTGCCGAACGACAAGCAGACACTTGTTGTTGATCCTGTGGCATCCGAAGTCGTAAAGCGCATTTTTCTTCTTGCGAACGAAGGAAAAAGCCCACGGGCAATCGCAGAACTGTTGACAGGGGAAAAAGTCCTGATTCCTGCTGCATACGCAAAGAAATATCACCCAGAGCAGTACAATGGGACAAAGTTCTCCAATCCGTACCTGTGGGGCACCTCCTCCGTAAGAACAATTTTAGGTCGGCAGGAATATCTGGGACACACTGTTTTACGAAAATCTGTAAGCACAAACTTCAAACTTCACAAGAGAAAAGAAACAGATGAAGATGAACAGTACGTTTTCCAGAACACGCATGAACCGATTATATCGCAAGAACTTTGGGATAGTGTTCAGAAACGCAGATGCCGAGTGAATCGTGCTTCTGCTTGGGGAACGCACACCAACCGTTTAAGCGGGTATCTGTATTGTGCCGACTGCGGCAGAAGATTGACCTTGCAAACACACTATAGTAAAAAGGATGGGTCTACTCAATATTCTTATCGTTGTGGTGGATATGCAAGTCGGGTGAATGGCTGTACTGCCCATTCAATCAGTGCCGATAATGTTGAAGCCCTGATATTGGCATCGGTCAAACGCTTTTCGAGATTTGTTCTAAAAGATGAAGAAACCTTCGCTTTGGAACTGCAATCACTTTGGAAAGAGAAACGTGAAGAAAAGCCGAAGCAGAACCAATCGGAATTGAAACGTTGTCAAAAACGCTATGATGAGCTTTCTGCCCTTATTCGTAGTCTGTACGAAAATCTTATGTCTGGACTGTTGCCCGAACGACAGTACAAGCAGCTGATGGCACAGTATGATAGCGAGCAGGCAGAATTGGAATCGCAGATGGAAACGATGAAATCCGAAATTGCCGAAGATAAATCAAGTTCCGCTGATATTCGGCATTTCATTTCGCTGATTCGCAAGTGCAAAAATCCAACAGAAATCTCCGATTCAATGTTTAACGAACTTGTCGATAAAATCGTTGTTTATGAAGCCGAGGGTGCAGGCAATGCCCGCACACAAAAGGTTGACATTTATTTCAACTATGTCGGCCAAGTCGATATTGCTTATACCGAGGAAGAACTTGCCGAACTGAAAGCGCAGAAGGAGCAGGAAGAACGGCAGCGCCTAGAGAAGCAGCGCAAACGTGAAAAAGCCTATCGAGAAAAGCGAAAAGCAAAGATAATCGCTAAAAACGGTGGCGAGATCATTAAAACCAAAACGTGTCCGCACTGCGGGAAGATGTTTACACCTACGAGCAACCGACAGCTTTTCTGTTCAAGAGACTGCTGGAATCAGGCAAGACAGGGGCAAAAGGAAGCGGCTAGAGAAGCCGAGAAAGGAGGTCATTACTACCGGCAACGTGCCTGTGCCGTATGCGGTCACTCCTACTGGCCTACACACAGCCAGCAGGAATTTTGTTCCGATGAGTGCAGGAGAATTAACCACAACAGGAAAACCTTGGAATTCTATCACAAGAAAAAAGGAAATCCAAAACCTGACCCAGAAGCAGTCCCAACGCCGAAACCAAAGGAGGATAATGCAGCATGACTACCATGAAAATTTCCATCCATGACAACGCTAACGGTCTGGACTACACCCTTGTCAATGACCACTATCTGCCGAATCTGACCGTAGCAGCCCCGACAGAGCAGCACCCTACCGGGCGGTGGGGCCGCTTACATAAGACGTACCTGAAGGAGCAGAACCCTGTCCGGTACAACCAACTGCTCCTGTCCGGTGAGCTGAGCGGCTATCTTGCCAAGCTGGACAAGCAGACCGAGGAGCAGCTTGCATTGACCGTCCGGCAGATGCAGGAAGCCGAGGGCGTGACCGAAGCCCTGAGAGCTGCCGATCAACTGGAGTGGGTGCGCCGGATGAACAGCATCCGCAACCGTGCCGAGGAGATCATCAAGACCGAGCTGATTTTTGTATAAGGAGGTGCCCACGATGACTGTGCTGAAACCGATGCTGAAACTTGCCCTTTTTCCGCTGCTTCTGCTGCTGATTCTGGCGCAGTGGGTGGGCATCTTCCTCACGACCTTCTCCACGATCCTGACGAATCTGCTGGCGGGGCTGTTCTTCTTCGTGGCTCTGACAAGCTGGATCATGAAGCTGGCAGACGGCGGCGAAGTCCTGAAAATGCTGATTACCGCATTTGTGGTTTTCGTCCTGCCTTACATAGCGATAGCTGCTATCGCCAAAATCTCCTTTTTCGCTGATGAACTCCGGGATTTTCTCCAATCCTGAGTTCAAGACCGCCCTGCACAACGCACGGCGGTCTTTTTGCTACATCGGGTCTGCACAGGGCAGGCCCTTTTTTAATACGGAGGAACAAGCCTATGAAACTGACGTTTGAAGAAAAGAAGCTGCTCTACACCTATGGCTGCGCCGATCTGGAACTGACCCGCAAGCGGCTGTACGGAGTTGCCGGGCTGACGGTTGACCCCAATCAGAACAAGATGGTGTATGACTTCTGCCGGAAGCTGGAGGACGAAACGCTGGCAGACTGGTACGACCAGATGTTCTACTTTGTCCGTGCTGAGATGGAGTGCTACACCAACATGCTGCTCCTGATGCAGGACATCGAGGAGGACGAGGACTGGGGCCCGACCATCTTTGACGAATCCGAGGAGGAAGAACTGATTGACGATGTTTAAGCTGGAAACCATGATCTACGCCAGCGAGGACGGAACAAGCAGCGTGTTTACGCTGAATCCTGACTTGCAGAAACAACTTGCCGACCTTGCTATGCGGCATCCGGAGGTGTGTTGCCGGAAGAAAAGCGGCGATACCGGGGGTCAACAGTATCAATTAAATTCAGCCATGAAAATTTGTATCTGATTGCTCTTGTCGAAGATGTTAAGGCTTTGCTTAGCATCTTCGTACATAAATTGTAACAATTGCCAAATTTGAATGACAGGTTATGTTGGATATGTCAATATCCTAACTGTTGTTAACGAAAAATTGAAAAAATCACTTTTTTGTGATATAATTTCACAATAATGAATAACAAAAGGGGGTGGTATGTGGTGGCAGTAACATATAAACGATTATTTCACCTGATGATCGACCGAAATATCTCAAATGCTGAACTTATCTCAAAAGCAGGTGTTAGTGCTAATATTTTCACCCGCATGAAAAGAAATCAGTATATCGCATTAGACTCGATTGAAAAAATATGTTCAGTGTTAGACTGCCAAGTTGATGACATCTTGGAATTTACGTCAGATGATGGTCAATCAAAGGGAGATGTAGAAAATGAATGAAGATAAATATGAGCGCACGATAGATGAGCTTGAGACCCACGCTTGTAAATGGTGGCCGCAAGAAGTTCGTGATGAAGCACAGAAAGTCAGTATATTGCCTGTACTGCTAAATTCACAAGAAAAATTTATTTCCATATTAAAATTGGCTAATAAAGAAGAACCACTTAGCCTTTTTAGCTTGATTGATGCTTCTCATTTTGCGTATAATCTCTTTTTGAAGCATCTGATTCTTTTGGTTGATTTTGGCAGCGAGCCGCTTCAAAGAATTAACAAAGATTTTCGGGAAATATTTCCAAATCGTAAATTTGTCTTTGATGTTGGAAATGGTCCTTTTGAATATGAATTTTCGGCATTGCCTATTGCTGGCGTTCTAAACAATAAACGCATGAAAACTGACACTTCGGAAAATTTGTCTGACACGCGCGTAAATGTGCCGCTTTGCAAAGATTTAATTATGTTATTAACATTTGGCGGTGCAGCCGTAGAGGCCAATGTTCATTCGATTTTCTTCAGATGCACGCCCTATGAATATCTCGGCGATGACGTGAAAGTTGAAACATTTGTTAGACAGAACTACATTCGCGTGAGTAAAATCATCAGTGGAAAAATGGCTTCTGATCTCGGTAATGGTGCACAGCAGTATGTTGTAAAGTACCTAACTCGTTCCTTGGGTAACAATTATTGTGTAAGAAGCAACGGTACTATTCCGGGGGTTACACAGAACGATGGTGATACTTTAACAAATTTTGATGTTGTGGTAGACCGTGTAGATGACAGTAGCCGTCATAAAAAATATGTTGCCATCGAAGTGACTTTCCAAGAAACAACCAATAGTACGATTGAGCGCAAAGGTGGTCAGGCTCGCGATAGATTTGAAAAAATAGTTAGTAGTCGAAACTATATTGCCTACATTATCGACGGTGCTGGAAACTTTGCAAGGAGATCTGCGGTAAGTGTGCTTTGTGAAAATAGTCATTGTACAGTTGCATATACTCCGGAAGAGTTCCAGCTGCTGACGGAGTTTATTAAGGAGAGAATTGGATGATAAGGACAATTGATTTGTTCGCTGGTGTTGGAGGCATCCGTTTGGGCGCTGAAGCGGCACTAAAAAGACACGGTATTGATTCCAAATGTGTTCTGTCCAGCGAAATCAATGAGAAAGCCTGTGAGACATATCAGCTTAACTTCGGCGAACATCCCTGCGGTGATATTCACGAAATCTCTGAGATTGAACCGTTTGACTTTTTGCTTGGTGGGTTTCCGTGTCAACCGTTTTCGTATGCGGGCAAGCGAAAAGGATTTGGTGACACTAGAGGTACGTTGTTTTTTGAAATTGAGCGTATCCTTCAAAAGTACCAGCCAAAAGCCTTTCTTCTCGAAAATGTAAGAGGTTTATATACGCATGATGAAGGGCGTACTTTTGATACCATCATGTCAAAGCTCCATGATTTAGGATACGGAACTTATGATATGCTGCTCAACAGTTCCAACTTTGGAGTACCTCAAAATCGCGTGCGTTTATATATTCTCGGAATTAAAAATGCCACGCCCAAAATGTCACTAAGGACTAATCTGGGCGCGACAGATTCTCACGACTTTAAGCGAAAGTATAAACAAACAAATTTCTTTGAGCTTGGCAATTCTCAGTCAAAACGGATGGTCAGGGATATAATTGAAGAAACTGTTGACGAAAAATATTACTGCTCTAAAACCTTTGAAAATCAGTTGAGGTCTGTTGTTGGCGATGATTTGTCAAGATTAAATGGTTACCGACTCATTGACTATCGTGGCGGTCAATCTTTGCACTCATGGGAACTCGGAACAAAGGGGCATTGTACTCCCCAAGAAATCAAGTTTATGAACCTCCTTATTCAGAATCGTCGAAAACCGATTTTCGGGAAACAGCAGGACGGAAAGAAGCTTAGCCTAGAGCAAATACAGACCTTTTATACTGATAAAGATATTCTGGATGTAATAGAGTCTTTGAAGCAAAAGGGCTACCTGAAAGAAGATAATGGAAGATTTAACCCTGTATGTGGAAATATGTCTTTTGAGGTCTTTAAGTTTCTTGACCCTAATAGCATTTCTATTACGCTAACCTCGTCCGATTCCAATCGTCTTGGCGTTGTTCAAAATAACCGACCGAGGCGAATTACACCGAGGGAGTGTGCAAGACTTCAAGGTTTTCCAGACAGTTTTATTGTAAATCCCACAGATGCTTTTGCATACAAGCAGTTTGGAAACTCCGTTTCCGTTCCAGTGATCGAAGCTGTTGTAAATGATTTTATTGAGCAGAACAAAGACGTGCTGAACTGGAAATAACGTAATTTGGTATTTTTGTGGTTTGAGTTTCAGAAAGGAGGTTGGATGCTATGGCAAAATCGATTCCTGCTTTGGTAACGCCAGAGGTTCTTGTTTGGGCAAGAAAATTAGACGCTATTTCTATTGATGAAATCGCATCTAAAATGAAGATTCCACCTCAGAAAATCGAAGAATGGGAGGATGGAAAATCTTACCCGACATTGACACAGGCCAAAGAGTTGGCCAAGCAGTATAGGGTTCCATTCGTTTACTTCTATCTTCCTGATACACCCCAAAGAAAAAAGCGACTTAACAAAGTGGACTATCGCGCCTTTGGAAACATGGGTGTTCAGAATACGGAATCTCGTGAATTGAGATGGCTTTTAAGGGATATTGAGGATCGCCGAGACTCCATGTTAACTTTATACGAGGAAATCGGTAAGAAGCCGTTGGATTTCCCGATTAAGGTTGACGTGAAAAGTAGCAATGAGAAAATTGCAAAAGCTATTCGAGAGTTGCTAAATCTAAATATGGCTACCCAAAAGAAATTTCGCCAGCCCGAAAAAGCATTATCCCATTGTGTAGAAGCTCTGGAAAAAAATGATGTACTTGTATTTCAGGCTGCAAAAATAGAGACGAGTGAAATGCGAGGTTTATCCGTTGCGTATGAACAAATGCCGATAATCGTTCTGAATCGAAAAGACGAACCGTCGGCAAGATTATTCACTCTCTGCCACGAACTTGTTCATATAGTCACTCGTACATCTGGAATTTGCACAGATGTATCTGAAAATTCTACTTCTAATAATGAGCTGGAGTTACGCTGCAATCAAATTGCAGGAATGGTGTTGGTTCCGAAATCGAGTATTGTCAAGCATCCTGTTATAAAAGATATTCAAGCCTATGGCTTTGATGACGCGCGTGTCGGCAAAATAGCACGAGACTTTGCGGTAAGCAAGCAAGTTATTCTCCATTGCCTTTGGGAACTAAACATTATCTCTCAGCCTTTTTATTATGAAACGCTTAATCGGTATTCGGACGAGTATAAAGCGTACAAAGCTCAAAAATCCAAAAAAGGTTTTCTTCCTCCAGTCACCGATACTGGAACACAAGTTGGAAAACTATATGCAAAGACCGTACTCAATGCTTACTATGCAGAGAAGATAACGGCAAGAGATACGTCAAGTTATTTACTAAACCTCAAAGCTAAAAATTTTGGAAAACTGGAAAGGTGGTGCTTCTAGTGGGAGACAAATATGTATTTGATGCTAACATATTTATCAATCTACATCAGAGGCAACCAAGAGACATCTATCCTTCTGTATGGAATAAAATCGACGAACTCATGGCGAATGGGACGATAATATCGAGTCGAGAAGTTTATGATGAGCTGCTAAGAAATGACGATTCGTTATCAGGATGGGCAAAAAGTAGGAAAGAATATTTTTTGCCATCTGAAATTCCCATTCAGGAAAAGGTTCGCAAAATTTTATCAGAGCATCGTGGACTTGTTGAGGGTGGAAAGAAACAAAACAACGCAGATCCTTTTGTGATAGCTCTTGCGCAAGAACAGCACTGTGTATTGGTTACAGAAGAAGTTCGCACTAACAGTCTTAACGCTCCCAAAATTCCCAATATCTGTGATGCCTATGGGGTTACATGTATCAATTTTGTTAGTTTTATCCGTGAGATGAAACTAACCTTTTAATAGTAATATAGCAGGAAGCAACATTCGTATGGGTAGATGCTTCCTGCTTTTTATTTTCCTTACATATACAAATCATAAAAAGGAGCGTGATGCCATGACCCAACCCAAAACCGCCCTTGCCTACCTCCGCAGCGAAAAAGCCAAAGCAGAGCAGAAGCTGCGCTCTTGCCAGCACCGGGAGAAGATTCTTGAACGCCAGATGTCAGAGCTGAACCGGAGAGAGCGTGTGCACCGTCTTTGTACCCGTGCCGGAATGCTGGAAAGCTTTCTGGTCTGTCCGGGAGAACTGACCGATGATCAGGTGATGGAACTTTTGAAAATCTCGTTCCGTCAACCGGAAGTCGTGCTGGCGCTTGCAAAGATGGTGCATGACGTTCACGAACGGAGCAACGTCCAAAACCCTTTAGAATAAAGGGCGCAATTATACACCGTTCCGGTGAAATTGCGGTCTTGCAGACGGCTCGATGAAATCGAAGCTGGCGTTTGTGC
>NZ_JBBNIH010000129.1:0-62536 GCF_040094125.1 Faecalibacterium longum | reverse complement strand
GATGCCCCCGGAATAGATAGGGTCAGGATCGTTCCACTCTGTTTTATTCTTATCAGTCTTATTTGCTTGCGGTTTTGACTGCTCCAGAATTGCGCTTTCGGCAGCACCTGAATTGCTGTTTGGGCAATTCTGTACCTGCGCTTTTGGCGGTCCAGACGAAAAGTCCATGACGTAGATCAGGCTGGGTCTGCCCAGACCACGGCGTTTGCGCTCGATGAGGTCCATGCCCTCCAGTTCCCGGAACAGCTTGACCGCTTTGTGTTCGGCACAGCAGAGAGATTCCTGCACTTCCCGGACGGTGTAAATGATATACACTCGCCCCTGCTCGTCCAGCCAGCCGTTCTTGACCGACAGGCTCATGCGGTCCAGCAGGATGCCGTACAGTGTCCGGGCGTCGGTGGAGAGCTGCCGGAAACGGCTGTCTTGGAACAGCGCTTTCGGGATGCGGAAGTAGGAGAACAATTCGCCCGACTGACCATAGAAGTAGTCATAACTCATGGTATTAACGGATCATCAACTCACGATCTGCGGCACCTTTCATATACATAGCTTCTGCGATGTCACATTCTGCCAATATGACGGCGGATTCCAAATCAAGGTACTTGCGTTTCTGCTCATCGTTCAGCATCCGAAAGAACTCCCGTTCGATTGCGTCACGCTTACTTGCTGCCGGTTGGTAGCGCGGTGTTTTCAGCAGCTCCTCCCATTCAGGCTGTACGGCTTTGTTAAAATAGTTCAGCATAAAGTCTTTATCCATAGACACCCTCCTTGTTTATGCGTTATTGTTGATTTCCAAACAATTCTTATTGAAATGAAAATCGCAAGATGATATACTTTACTTGTCTAAATTGAAAATTTTGAAATCGATTTAAACCGATTGCATTATAAAAAATTTTTAGGAGGTTGATTTTAGAATGAAACAAAGCAAAAAAAGCCATACAAAACGACATATATGGTTTTATGAGTTTGAACGTCTGTGGCTTTTGCTAACATTGCTAAACCTTATTGCGCTTTTCTTTATCATCAGAGGTTCTACTGCGCCACTCATTTTTGACAATGACATTCTTCGCTTTTTGTTTTATTCCCCTGAATCTAGTGACAAGACACTATATAATATTGCAATAAGCTATTTTGCAGCTTATATATTCTACATCATACAGGTGTACTATTTAGAGTATAAGAAAACTCAGAAAGCCCTAACAAGCATTGATATTCCTGCGCGTAACTTGATAAATCAAACAAATATGTTTTTGTTTGCATGGGAAACATTTACAAAGAGAAATTCACCTGACGATGGAACAATTTTAGGTGTAGATATAACTACAATATATTATAAAGATACCTCTGGTTTTGTGATGTCGGCAAACAAAGAAGAATTGAAGTCCATTATAAAGCGCATCCGGGATGCATACAACGAAATAATCAACAATTCTTTATTCGAACAATGTGACAACGCATTACGTCAGTTGTTGCTTCAACAAAATATTCCTGATGAAATGGAGGATTTATACAAAATACTACTAAGTGCTGAAATGTTAGCACAAGATTCCTCTACAACTATTCTGGAAACATATTCCATCTACACCGTTGACGACATCCGAACGCGTTTGAAAAAACTTGATTCTCTGCTAGAGCTAAACAGCGACTTCAACTATACTATTACAACAGATGAAAATGACATAAGACAACGTAAAAGAGTAGATTTAATGGGCTTGTTAATGATCCATGAGAATCTCAACTATTTCTCGCGTTTATACAAAAATTAAGATTCAGGTGAAGATAATCCTCCAAAATGTTGATAAAATAAAAGCGCAACTTCCATTCGTTCAGAGTAGAAGTTGCGCTTTTATATAAGGGTGTTATTCTGTTGGGATTTCCACTTCGATTGGATTATTAATCTGTGCAACAATTGGGGTGTACAGATCCACAGATACATCCGGAGTAGAAATAGATACGATTAAGGAATATCTGATTTTACTTTCAACTTTTCCTAAGTAGCTTCGTTCTCTCCACCATCCAACTACAGGATAGACGGCCAAATACTTTGCTTGGCTTAGTTCTGCTGCAGTTGCTTTAATAAAGTCTGAATGAATGGAGCCGACATCTCGATTGTCCGAACCAAGAAACCAACGCTCACTACCGCTACTACCGTCACCGCTGTCAGCCTTATCATCTCCACGCATCTTTACGTTAACTCTTTTCTTGAAATCTTCTATTGTCTCATTGCTATTGATGACATCAAAACGAAGTCCACAAGAAGGATAACGGTAACGATCTTTCCAGCCTTTTTCTCCGGGGCCGGGTTCAACAAAGTACGACAGAGTAACGCGCATCTCAACTTCAACTGTTCCAAGTGATTGAAGTACCTCTGAAGGCCATGGAATTTGATGCAAATGCATCTCTTTCATTTGAGGTACTCCATTCGCTTTTTCATATGGCTGCATTTCTTCTTGAATAATTAAATTCACAGAATTGTCTACACATTGAATTGCTCGTTCAAGATCAGGAACCCCATATCCACATGTGCGAAGCAGGTGTCTTCGACCACTGGATTTCCTTGTGTCTGTACAAAATTGCTGCTCCATTTGCGGTGTCCAGCGAGCTGAATGCACTAATAGTGCGCGTACCGTTTCCGGCCAAGCATCGGGATACTCAGCAAATATCTGAGCAGCCATATATGCCGCCTGAGCAGTAGCAGCACTAGTAGCCCAAATTGTTGAAAAGGGCCTTACCAAATGATTTTTTCCTGTAGTCAGCAATGATAAATCTGCACACGAATCATAATCGGTACCGTTTGTCACCATATTGCCGCCATTGAGAAGTATCTCTGGCTTAATTGGCCATTTTTTAGAGAACATCAAAGAAGTAGCACTATACGGCGAAAGCTGTCCATTATCTGCAACAGGAGTAAAACCTCTGTAGTTCTCATCATCAACACAGACATCTTTCGTGTATGCTCCAACAGTTAAAGCATTCCATGCTTGGCCGGGACTCTCAACGACATGTACTTCATTGGCATTGGGGTAACCTGAATCGTGCATTTCAGAAGGATCAACATTTCCAGCACTAATGAAAAATAACCGCTTTGCATCTTCTTCACCCACACCGGATGAAATGTTGTCTACAGCAGCAGACCACGATGTTGGACTTCCATCGTTAGTATTATATTGTGATGATGTTACTGCCATACAAATGCTACGATTTGCATTCGGATTGGAAATTTCCGCCAAAGATACAGCTTGCCCGGTCACCGCACCATACAAGTCTGGATCATTCTCTCCGTGAGGAGGCAAAATTTTTACAGATTCCAGATGGTGATACACATCAACTGTGTCAGAAGTACTTAATTTGTCCTTGAGATCATAGTACAATGCAACGCCAGCCATTTCGGTTCCATGTCCGTTATGGTCATTTTTTCCCCATTGGTCGTTAACCGCTTGTACGTTGTTCTCATCAATCGCTGGTTGAAGAAGTGGATGTGAATACATTATACCTGTATCAAGAATGCATACCGAAGCACTTGAAGGATGAAATTCTGTTCTTGATAACAAATCGTTTACCCATTCTTTTTGTTCAGAACCAGTTAACTCATCAAAAAAACTTGTTGGTTCTTGTGCTCTACGAATTTCAGCTAAATAATTGCACCCCTCAAGCAGCATCGATAATTGTGTACGCGTACCTCGGACGAGTCGAACTACTCGTTCTGGAAAAACAATACACTTTGAATTGAGTTCTATTCCGAATTCTTCACAGCATGTAGAAAGATCTTGCTCCGCTGCTGCATGATCGGATTTTTCATATCGGAGCCATATTTCACACCACGCTGGAACATCAGAAGGTATATCCTCTACTTTTCCTACCCAAAACGCCTCGAGCAAAGCAAGTTTTACATCTTCAATACTCCGAACTAAACTGTCGTTTTTTGGATTTTGTCCGGCTTCTAACGTGTCTAGCGACTCTGAATACGATTGGATTTTATCAAGGAAATATGTTGTTTTCTCTGCAGGAACATAAACAGTGGCCCTAACAATTTTTTCATCGTCTTGCCCATCTTCGCGTACATTAAGCAGACGTATACCTGAAGAATAATTGTCAAAGGATTTTGTAAGCAAATCGTATCCTGCTGCACCTGAAAATTCAAGATAGATTCCTTCTTTATGCCTAAAAGCCGCTACTTGTTTCTGATCATAATCTTGCTGTCTGCAGGCCTCAAGTTTTTGAAGAATAAAAGCGGCGTGCGCCTTTGGATTTTCGCGGCAAGGAAACGATGCACCCGATCTTTTGCGTTTTGAAATATACGGTAAGGCATGCTGCGTTTCATGAAGGAAAATATTGCGTTTCTCTACAGGCACGAGATCATGCCTCCTTCGCTATATATGCATTTATACGATCTTTAAGCATTTTTAAAAGATACACATTATCTATCTTTGTATTCATTAAAATAGAATTCTTAATAGCATCGTCACACACCCGAATGATTTCTGCATGGCTCAATTTGCTGGCCATGCAAACGGCCTCATCAGATACTTTAAAAGAACTATCAAACGTCCCCAATCTAATTTCAAATAGTCTTCTGACTTCATCACTTGTTGGCATCGCATAATGTAGAACATCATCAAAACGTCTAAAAAGTGCTTGATCCAATAATTTTTGATTATTAGTCGCTGCAATGATGATACTGTCCGAAGTATCCTGCTCAATAAATTGTAAAAAGGAGTTTAGGATTCTTCTTGCCTCGCCAACTTCATTGTCCAAACTTCTATCGGCACCGATGGCATCAAATTCGTCAAAAAAATACACTCCCGTTGAAGTTGAAATATTATCGAAAATCTGACGCAGTTTGGTACTTGTTTCACCCATGAACTTGGTAACGACTTTGTCCATCTGAATTGTATAAAGGGGTAAGTCCAACTCTGCTGCAATCACAGATGCCGTAAATGTTTTTCCTGTTCCCGGACGCCCTTCAATTAGAATTTTACGTCGATTGCTCAATCCATACTTTTGTAGCTTGTTTCGATTTCGGTACTCTATGAGCAATCGTTCTATCCGTTCTTGGATTTCCGTGGAAACAACCAAATCCGAAAGTCGTTCAGAAGGATGGGTGACAAGGAACATTTCATTCCCGTTGTTATTCAATCGGATTAGGTTCTTTTTTCCTTTACCAATTTTTTCTGCATACTGCTTAAGCTCACGAGCAAAAGTATCATGTCCATGCCTAGCTTCGTTAGCTGCAATTTGAAGGGTGATTGTTTTAAACCTCTCATCATCCTGTTCAATATGTGCCTTAATTAGACTTTTAACCTGATCAGCCGTTGCCAAGAGATCACCGCCCTTCCACTAGAATATAATTACTCATTTTTATTTTACTCAATATAAGTATGTCTGTCAATCCTGGATTACTGTCTCTTGGAACTTGTCTTGTTCTTAATCTACATTTAATATGAAATAAAAGCGCAGCTTTCATTCAAAATAGAAGCCACGCTTTTACGTTATATCGTATTTTATTGTAAATTGGGATGTGATACATCTGAACCCCATGTGAGTTACATCTCAAGGGCCTGTAGCTCACTTGTCCGCCAACCATACTACGCCCCAAACTGCATCATCTTGAAAATCAGCGGCTTGGAGACCATACTTGCGGCCCTAAAAGACCGTTTGGCTGGCAGAATATTTTATATGGACGAATATACGTTGATTTTTCTTTTCTCGCAGTGTATAAGGTGTGCACAAAAGCGAGACTGTTGGGAGAGCGTTCGGTTCGCATCCGAGAGGTCAAGGGTTCGAATCCCTCTAGGTCCACCAATTTGCCGCATCGTTTTGTACGATGCGGCGTTTTTTATGCCTAAAAAACTTTGGCAGACCGTGCCAGGCTCCGAACCCTGAAGTCGGATGCGAACCGGGCGGGGTCATCAATGTACTTTTTGAAAATCCATCGGTTTCACGCTTCTTTCTTTGCATTTTGCAGAGTTCTGCGGGCAAGCACATCGCTTTTATGCCCCCTTCTCGGAAATCCCTTCAAAAATCTCCGCACCATCGTAGGTCGATACAGCCTTGAGCTGCTCCACTTGATTGAAGCTGGCGTTCAGGGTGATTGAGATCTCATAGTCTTTTCGGACGCGAATCTCCTTGATGAACTGCTGCAAAATGGCGCGGCGTTCATCGTGGTTGGCAGTGTCGTACACATCCGCCCATGTAAACAGCTCGTTGCAGATTCGTTCACCCGTTGCAGCAGGATCATAATACATCACACCCTCCGTTTCTTCCGCCATGAGAGGGCGGAGCTTCATCCCCCATGCCGGATACGGCCAGCACATGATTTTTCACCAACATGAAAATACGGTTGGCAACAGCACCATGATTTTTGGTGCGCCTTTTGATGTTGGAAACTTTCAGCAATCGAGACAGTCGGAAGTACCATGTGGTCATCTTGAACCACGGCAGCAAATAGGTCGATTTCATTATCAATAATCCTCCAGTTATTTTACAGAATGTGAGCATTCGGACAAAAAGGATCGTGGTGGCGCACGACACCTTGCCCTTAAAAGCGTAAAAACGCCAGCCTCCCACAGTGGAAAGCTGGCGCAATATTGCACATCGGCATGATTATGGGTGGTGAAGCGGAACAATTGTGCCGGTTTGTTTGCAGTCTGGTCTACGGCAGCAGACAGGCTTTTTTTGATGCGTTACCCCAATAAAAAATCACAGTTACCTCCACAAACAGCAACTGTGATCGGATAGCGCATGAAATCGCCCGGACGAGTTACCGTTTTTTATAACTCGACCGGGAAAAGGCATAAATCAGCACAATAGGACAAAATCACCCGAACGATGATGTTGTACTGTTCTTTCTGTAAGAACGATACAATACTATTGAGGTGATGCTATAACCACCCGTCACCCCCCTGCCGCAAAGGCGCTGAAGGGCAAAAAGGTGAATACCATAGCCAGCGTCAAAAGGGCACTGACAAGGCGTGTTCGTTTTGAGAATCGTTGTTTCATGGGGTGCTCCTTTCTGTGGTAAATTTTTTTTCAGGGCCCCATTCGGGAGAAGCGTCAGCTTCCCCCGAAAAAAGTGGTCATTGCCCGGCAGGGGGCAGAATGGTCATTCTGCCGTCTACGGCGGCGTCCACCATCTCGTGCTCCCGGAAATACTCCATCAGGACATCCTGACAGGAGGTTGCCACGCTGCGGGGCTTCTGGAGCTTGCAGATGGTATCGTAGGAGATGTTGAAAAAGCTCTCGATGTTTTTGAAGTGGTAGTTCTGCAGCCCCACGGTGAACAAGGCATCGTCGCCGATCTCCTTGCCCACCTCCTTGCCGCAGTAGGTAAAGTAATCAAAGTCGCCCTTGGCGCGGTCGTAGTGCAGCCGCAGGGTGGAGGGCAGCTGGTAGAACTCGGTGTGGCCGGTGTAGGCCTCCTCTCGCAGCATGTAGTGGAGCATCTGGCGCAGCTGCCGGCCTGTCACCTTGAACATAAACACGCCGTCGTCGTAGGGGAAACCCTCGATGAGGTCGCCGTAGGTGACAATGGGGCCCAGCTTTTCGGCCCGGATGCTGCCGGAGCCGATGAGCATAATATCGATGCCAAGGCTGCGGGTGAAGATGTCCGCAAACAGGTTGCCAAGCTCAGTCTCCCGGGTGCGCTCCGGGTGGGTCAGCTCCCGGCGGAAGCGCGCCACGATGTGGCTGTACTTTTCGTCCACCTGACTGGTGAAGCGGTGTAGCACCTGCTCCATGGCGGGGTTGCGGGGGCAAGTCTCGGCGGTGATGGGCACCGTGTGCCATGTGTAGGAATCGATGCAGTTGTTGTCCGTGTCCACAATGATGTCAAAGCGGCCGATCTGGTCGGTGCCGGTGCCCGCCTGCGCAATGACCACGCCGTTTTCCTCCACCGCGTGCTCTGGCAGGGTGTGGCTGTGCCCGCCGATGATCAGGTCCACCCCCCAGGCCGGGTCCAGCTGGCGGGCCAGATGGCGGTCCTCCTCAAAGCCGATGTGGGTCAGCAGCACGGTAAAATCGATGTCGATGCTGTTGTGGGCGTTGCAGATCTTGCCCACCTCGGCGGCAGCTGCGGCGGTGTCCACAAAGGACCCCACCAGAGATTCGGACTTGGTCTGGTTGATGACGTCCTGGGTGATGATGCCGATGAAGAGGATGTTCATGCCGTCCACCCGCAGGATCTTGTAGGGAGTAAACAGCCGGGTGGGGGTGTTTTTGATGTAGAGGTTGGCGTTGATGATGGGAAAGCGCGCGCATTTTTCGATGAACAGCAGATGCGCGATGCCGTAATCCACCTCGTGGTTGCCGATGGTAACCACGTCCGGGGCAAGGGCGTTCATGATCTCGATGGTGGAAAGCCCTTTGTATTCGGAATCAATGACCGAGCCCCGGAACATATCACCTGCAATGGCGTAGATGGTGTTGGGCTCCTCTGCCCTCACCTTTTCGATGTAGCCGGACAGCATGGAAACGCCGCCCACCAGTTTTTCGTCCACCTGCTCTGCCAGAAAGTCTCCGTGCAGATCATTGGAGTGGAGGATGGTGATCTTTTTGGTGTGTTTCATGGTGCATTCCTCCCGGTGTGGGTCGGCAGCGGTCAGCCCATGGCCTCCTGCCGCGCAAAGTAGACCGTATTGACAAGGCTCATGTAGCTCTCTTCGCCGTCCAGATAGAACTTCAGGGCAAGGGTGTTCTCGTCCTCCAGGGTGACGGCGTAGCGGGAGCCGTCCTCCCCGGTAAAGGTAGCGTACCACTCCTGATTAGACTGGAAGGGCACCTCCGGGGTGCCTTCCTGATAGAACAGGTCGGCTTCCTCCACGTTCAGCTCCGGGTAGGGGGTGATGTAGCTGGCGGTGAAGGGCAGCTGGCTGCCTTCGGTGTCGGCGTCGGTGGGCAAAAAGCACATCCGGTCGGCGTCTGCGGGGTCAGTGTCAAAAACGCCCTCGTCGGTGTCGCGGTAGATCTCCAGCCAGTTGCCCTCTAACGACCAGGGGCTGGTATCGGTCTCCCAGTCGTCCCCTTCCGGGTAGATGGTAAAGTCGCACACGCCGTCTGCCTGCACCACATGGCCGTTCTCGCCGGAAAGGAAGGGGCTGAATACCAGCTCTTCGCCGGTGCTGGGGTACAGCTCCACCTCGGTGTTGGGGACGATATCGCTGATGTTGCACAGCAGCAGGATGGGCTGACCGTCCTCACTGTAATAGAGCTGTTTACCGCGCTGGAGCGGTTTTTCGGCATCGTCTGTCAGGCTCGTCTCGTAGACGGACAGGGTGGCCTGCGCCTCCTGCGGGAAGATGCAGTACAGGTCGCACCCGCCATCCGGTGCCACGACCCAGTGATCCTGCGGGATGTCGTAGACGAAGCCCCACAGCTCCCGCAGGTCGGTCTGGCTGTCCAGCACCTGCTGCACATCGGTGGTGATCTCGTAGGAGCCGCCCAGATACAGCACGCAGGCGCGGTATTCGTCCTCCCCTGCCAGAAGGCGCATGTAGGTCACGTCCTCCGGCTCGGTGTACTCCTGTTTGGCGGAGGGCGATGCGATCATGTTGTCTCCGTCCAGCATTTTTTCGGGCTTGGAGCTGGACGCGCTGCTGCCTTTGCCGCAGCCCGCCAGACCGATGGTCAGCGCCAGCAGGGCTGCCAGAAGTTTCAGTCGTTTCATAAGTTCTCCTTTCTCATGCCCTGCCGGGGCGCACCTCAGAGGGCAGCGCCGGGCGTTGGGTGGTTGGAAAAAACGTCCACGCCCTCCACCGGCACAGGGCTGTCGGTCTCGGCGGAAAACTGGGGCGACCAGTCCAGCGTGCGGCCGGTGGTGCAGTAGACCACCGCCGTGATATCGGGGGTGTCAGGGGTGCCGTTGCACAGCAGCAGAATGGGCTGGCCACCCTGCCTGCCGTAAAGTTCTTTCCCCAGCTGCGCGGGATACGCGGGGTCCTGTTTCTCATAGACAAAAAGCGTATCCTCCCTGCGCACGGCAAAGATGCAGTACAGCTCGCGCCCGCCGCCCGGCGCTGTGACCCAGCGGTCTGCCGGGATGTCCGTAACAAACTGCCACGGCTGTTCCGGTAAGCTGTCCAGCGCAGCGTCCACATCGGTGGTGCGCTCCGGGACACTGCCCAGATAGAGCACCACGGCAAGGCTGCCGTTCTGCTCTGCCTGCTGCCGCAGCTGCGCCACGGTCACAGCGTCCTGCCGGGGGACGCTGTCCGGGGCGGACGCGCCGGAGCGGATGGGGTCGCCGTCCACCGGTCCGCAGCCCGCAAGCCCCAGTGTCAACGCCAGCGCGGCGGCAAACAGCTTCATGGTCACGCCCTTCATCTTACGCCCACGGGTCGGCCGATGTCGGGATGCGGATACCGGTCATCAGGTACTGCTCCCACAGAAACCACTGCCCGTTGCCCTTGCGGCGCAGCTTGATGGGGCGGGGGTCATCGGCACCGCCGCAGGGGATGAACAGTTTGCAGTAGCCCTCCTCGGTGTTGGAGGTGTGGTCACTGCCCACCAGCAGGGTGAAGGGCTGGCGGGGGGTATAGCCATTTTCCGGCGATGCACCCACAAAGTAGGAGAAGGGGATGTAGCTCTTGCCGTCCCGGAAGCGGTCGTTCAAAAAGGAGATATCCTGCCCGTTCAGCGGACGGGGGCCGCGCAGCCAGTTGAGCATTTCCTTTCCGATGTTCTTGTCGGCACCGTAGGCGCACAGCGCACAGACGGTGAGGGCTGCAGTCTTGAAGGGGGTGTCAAGGCTTGCTTCCGGCAGCGCCTGCATCTGGGCAAGGCTTTCCGGCAGAGCCTGAAAGGTAAAGGTGACGGTCTGGTTGCCGCCGGTGGCAGCCGTGGCCTGCTTCATCTTATCAAAAAGTCCCATGAAAATACTCCTTTCTGTTTCAGCCGTAAAGGGTTCAGCTCCGGTTCGGGTCATGGCGGGGCACGGTCCGCCTGCGGACGATCTTCTGGTTCAGATCCAGACTGAGGTTTGCAAAATAGCCGTTTTCAAAATACCATGCAATGTCCTTTGTGTCCATACCAACGCTGTTGCACAGCCACCGCAGGGGTACTTCTGCCCCGGAGTAGCTCTCCACCCTGCGGGCGATGGTTCTTGCATGGTAGCGGCGGGCCTCCCCGCGGGCAAACAGCGCGAGGGGCACAGCGCCCACCACGATCCAGAACACATAGCCTCCGATGTGGGAATAGTCCTTATCCTGCAAACTCAGGCAAAGGGTATACAGCCCGCCGACAGAGCAGAACACGCAGAAGGCAAGCCCTGCGTTCCGCAGCCATTTGAGGAAACGGGGGATCTCGCCGCGGGCTTTTTCCGAAAGATAAGGGTTCATAAACATGCTCCTTTCAGAACGAACCGCCTCCGCCGCCGTGGGTCGTGCCGCTGGAGGAGGTGTGGGTGGAGCTGCCGCCGGAGCTGTCGGAGTCCTTTTCCTCCACATGCTCCGTGCGCTGCACATCCCGGTACAGGAACAGCTCCCGGCTGTTGGTCAGATTCATGCTGCCCTCCCGCACATAGCTGGCGGCGTTCTCCTGGAACGCCACGCTGCGCAGCTGGCTTTTCATTACGCTGACGACGACCCATGCCAGCACAAGGCCGATGCCCAGCGCAAGGAACAGGTACATGAGAGACAGCGGCTCCCGGGGCAGGTTATTCACGTCATAGGGGTGGCCCTCCCGGGCAGCGTCGATGTAGGTATCCGACCACTGGACAAAGGTGCGGAATGCACCGGCGTAATCTCCATCGGCCATGAAGGGGGTCATCTGCTGGCCAAGGTACTGGATGCCGGCATCCGTAAAGGCGGTGATACCGTAGCCGCAGGTGGAGATGTGCCACTTGCGGTCGCCCACGCTCACCAGCAGAAGCACGCCGTCCATATCGGGGCCGTAGCCGTACTGGCAGTAGTCATACAGATCATCGGCAAACTGCTCCATGCTGTCGGCACCAACGCTTTCCATCGACTCGATGGTGGCAATGGTCACATCGAAGCTCTGGCGCAGGCTCAGCTCTTCCAGTGCGTCCTCCAGCTCGTTGTCCTCGTCCTCGGTCAGCACCTCAGCGTCGTCGAACATGCGGTAGTACAGGTCGGCAAAGCCGCCCTCTACCGCAAAGGCCGGAACAGCCAGCGCCGCCGCAAGGACCAGTGCTGCCAGCGCCGCAAAGAGGGAGTGCAGTCGGTTGGAAGTCTTTTTCATCGTTCGTCCCTCCTTTACAGGATCCGTGCCAGCCACAGCAGCCACATCACGCCGTAGGACGCGGCGGAAAGGGCAGCCGTAAGACCCAGCATCCACTTGCGGGCAGCGCCCTTGTCCACGGGCAGGTCACCCACGAATCTGCCGGTCTGACCATTCATGGCAAACAGGTAGTTTTCGCCCCGCCAGCTGGTGCTCAGCAGCCAGACCGGGAACAGGGCGTACTTTGCCTTGCCGCCGTGCAACTGGATACTGCTGCTTTCCACCTTGACCGAGTCGTAGCCGGTAACGGTCTGCTGGAACGTCTCCTCGGTGGAGCGGCGGATGCGCTTGTTGGCCCGCTCGATGCTGTCCTCGGCGCTCACATCGTATTTGTCTGCCACATAGCCGGCCAGATAGGCGGTCTGGAACGGGATGGCGTCCTGCATGGCGAAGGGCTCGATGGATTCCATCAGGTCGTCCTCGATCTTGGACGAGCCGTCCACCGGCACTGCGTCAAAACCCAGTGTGCCGTCCCGCCGGACGGAGTAGTAGTTGGTCTCGGTATAGTCGTATTTGCTGTCCGACCAGCAGCGGGTCCGGGTGGCGGTGAACCGCAGCTGAGCATCGGCGTCGCTGTCGAAGAGCCAGAAGGGCACATACACGCCCTTGATCTCGTCGATGTGGTTCTGGCTGCGGAACACCCGGGGCAGCAGGGTCTTGCCCTTGAGATGCTCCTGCAGCTTTGCCTTGGCGGCCTTTTTGTCCAGCTTAAAGGGGATGATGAGGTCGGGCCGCAGCGTCCCGGCAAACTGTCCGGTGAGGACGATGGGGTTGCCGCAGAAGGGGCAGGCGGACGCGGCCATGGTGTCATCGCCCACGATCTCGCCGCCGCAACTCTTGCAGCTGTAAGTATGCAGACCGGCGGTCTCCCCTTCTGCCCAGCTGCCGCCGGGGGTGGCCCACTCCATCTCGCTGGGCTTTTCGTCCTTCAGCTCCTCGTCGTAGCCCTTGAGGGTATCCACGTCAAACTCGGTGTCGCAGTAGGGGCATTTCATCTTCTGGGTGGCGCTGTCAAACTGGATGGCGCCATCGCAGCAGGGGCACTTGTATTCCAGCATTCCTGCCATAGCGTTTCCTCCTGTTGTTTCAAAGGGAGCCGGGGGCTCTTCCCCGGCCCCGCTGTTTTTGTGTTGGTCTCCCCGCCGAAGCGGTCGGCTCAGAAGTCCGTGGTGATGCGGAACACCACCGGCTCGTCCGGCTCGGTGGCTTTGCCGTAGTGACCCACTGCCAGGAAAGCGTTTTCCTCCAGCGGCAGGAAGACATCAAAGGTGCAGAACTCTCCGCACAGCTGGCACAGGGTCTCGCGCTCGCCCACGGGGAGGGACTTTTCCAAAAATGTGCCGTCCGGCGCGTACAGCTCCCATACATAGCCCGTGTCCAGCAGATAGCCGTTGGGGCGCTTCATCATCACGGCGTCAAAATTGCCCACCGGCTGCGTGCTGCGGGCCAGCTCATTGCCGTCCAGATCAAAGGCGGCAAGGTAGTAATCGCCGCCGGAATCCAGCTCGCCCACCGTCAGCAGCTCGTCCCCGCTGAGGTTCAGGGAGGGCATGCTGCAGAAGGGGCCGATCTCGTTATCGCCCTCCAGCGTCAGCTCGGTGTACTCGCCGTCCTGCACCAGCACCGGTGCGGAGTCGGTCCAGTAGATCACGGTCAGGTCCCGGTCCTTGGAGGAATAGCAGCTGCCCATGTAGTCCAGCGCGTCGCTGGGCTCCTCCGGGTCACTGCCGTTCAGATCGTAGCAGTAGACGTCAAAGGTGTCCATGGCATAGAGGATGCCATTGCGGTCGATGCTGAGGGCGTTTCTGCCGTCAATGTTGTACTCTGCCACCGGGGTCAGCCGGTCGTCCTTGATGGCATACTCGAAAATCTTGGCAGACTGCTCTTCATCGTCCTCGTTGTAGAAGCTGAAGAAGTAATTGCCCCGGTAGCTGTCCGCATGGATGCAGTGATGCGCTCCGTCCAGTTCCCGGCGGACGTCAAAGGGGATGTACTGCGCCTTGAAGGTGTAATCGCCGATCTTCAGTTCCCCGGTCTGGAACTGGGTCACAGGGGGCCCTGCAGGGGCGGCTTTGTCCTCTGCTGATTCCGGCTGTGCCGAAGCGGACGGGGCACTGCTGCCGGAAGCCGGTGCGCTGGAAACGCTGGAAGCGCTGGCGGCACCGGAGCCGCCGCAGGCGGTCAGCCCGAGGGCGGCGGTGGCAAGGCCCATGGCCTTGAGGAAATCTCTGCGCTGGATCTTTCTCATATCCGTTCCTCCTTTTGGGGTCACTGCACTTTTGCAAAGGCTTCGTCAGCACGGCGGCTGTACAATGCCATGCCGCCGGTCTGGGCGTCGTTTGCCAGATTGATGTTCTCCACGAACCGGGCCTTTTCCTGCTCAGAGAGCTGCCCGCCCTTCATGGCGGCAGATGCCACGGCACCCATGGCACCGATCATGCCCATCTGGCCCTTCAGCTCCCGTTCCTCGGCCTTGGACATCCGGCGGCCGAACATGCTGGTCTCATTGTCGTGGACCCCGAAGATGTGGTCCAGATGCTGCCGTGCGATGTGGGCATAGCCGATTTCCCGCCGGTCCCGCTTGCTGAAGCAGATCACCAGTTCCTGCTTGATGTAGGGGTGGGGATGCAGACCCCGTCTGGTCTCTGCCTCGGTAATGCCGCGGGGCTGCACCAGCTTCAGCTTCAGGCCGCCGCCGTTGAGGGTGGGTTTCTGGCCCGGCTCCTTGGCGGGGGTCTCGTCCAGATACTCCTCATAGCTGGCGATCTGGTCGTAGCGGATCAGCTCCGGCATCTTGCCCCGGCCGCCGGTGCGGTCGTCGATGTACAGCATTCCAAGCTCATCGCAGAACACCAGCCCCATTTGCGTTGGGGTGGAGGGGTATGCGTTGACCCGGAACCCGGTCTTGTCGAACACCTCGTCGAATACCCGCTTCATCCGGGCCATGTACTCCATGTGCTCCTTTGCTTCGTCCAGCGTCAGCTCACTGAGCCGGATATATTTGGAGCACTTGTTGCCACAGTCGTCGCAGAGGAACTGTCCGTCCCGGAGCTTGGAGCGGTGCAGGGTGCCGCACTCCTTGCCGCAGACCGCACAGTTCTGTTTTGCGAATAAATTGGAGAAGAATCCCATCATGGTATGCTCCTTTCCATGTTTGCTGTTTATCAGGTCCGGTCGCTGTCGTCAAAGGGGTCGCCGCACTCCGGGCAGAACTTGGGCGGGTGAGCAGGGTCTTCCGGCTCCCAGCCGCACTTGTCGCACTTATACTTGGGCGTACCGGCGGGCTTTGGTTTGCCGCACTCGGAGCAGAAGCGACCCTTGTTCACTGCGCCGCAGCTGCACTTCCAGCCTTCTGCTGCCGCCGGGCGGGGCTTGCTGCACTCCGGGCAGAACTTGCCGGTGACGGTGGCACCGCAGCTGCAGGTCCAGCTGTCCGCAGCGGGCTTCGGCTCCGGCTTTTTGCTGCCGCATTCCGGGCAGAATTTGCCGGTAACGGTAGCGCCGCAGCTGCACTGCCAGCTGTCCGCCGGGGCGGGTGCGGGACGGCTGACCTGCTGGGGCGCGTCCACGCTGTCCGGACGCGCCTGCTGGCCCATAGCGAACAGGTTCTGGGCGCTCATGCCGCCCATGCCGCCTGCACCGGCTGCCATGCCCATGCCCATAAAGCCGGTCATGGCACCGGCGGTGTTGCCGGCGGCGGTCTTCATGGCGTCGATCTGACCACCCACCAGACGGGCGGCAGCGGTGGTGGGATCGGTGGTCATGGCATTCTCTTCCCACTCGGTGATCTTCTTCTGCTGCTCCTCCGGGATGGACAGGGAGTTGATGTTGAAGGAGAACACTTCAATGCCGCGCTTTTTGCGCCAGACGCTGGACAGCTGCTCGTTGAGCGCCTCGGAGATCTCCAGCGTGTGGGCGGGAATCTCGTAATACTGCACCTTGTTGGCCGAAAGGGTGGCCAGAGCGGGCTGCAGGGCGTTCATCAGCTCGCTCTTCAGCCGGGGTGCGATCTCGGATGCGTCATACTGGGTGGAGACGTTGCTGCACACGTTGGTGTAGAACAGCAGCGGGTCGCAGATGCGGCAGGTGAAGCTGCCGTTGCACCGCAGGTTCACCGAGAGCTTGTAGCCCCGCTCCTCGCTGACCACCACCCGGAAGGGGATGGGGGTGGCGGTGCCGTACAGGATCTCGCCCAGCTCCTTGGTGTTGATGTAGTACACGCGCTGATCCTTGCCGGTGTCGCCGCCGTAAGTAAAGCGCTTAGCCACGGTCTGGAATGTTTCCGCCAGACTGTCGCCGAAGTTGCCGGTAAAAACGCTTGGCTCGGTAGAAGCATCGAAGGTGAACTCGCCCGGCTCAGCGCACACCTCCACCACGCGGCCCTGCTCCGCGATGAGCATGCACTGTCCGTCTGCCACGGCGATGCCGCTGCCGTTGGTGATGATGTTGTCCTCGCCGTTGTTGGAGCTGCGGCGGGAGGTGCGCTTCTGGCCCTTGACCATCAGCACATCCTTGTCCAGAGAATCGCAGTAGAAAAATTCCTTCCACTGGTCTGCAAGGGTTCCGCCCAGTGCGCCCATACCTGCTTTGATAAGACCCATAGTAATTTCCTCCTGTTATTTGTTTGGTGTAAGCGACAACGCTTTGTCATCGCATTGCGTTCGGTTTCGATCACGGTACAGGGGTTAGATTCGGAGAGTCGTTTTTCCAGTAAATGGGACGCGTATCCCGGTCAAACAGCACTTCTCCGGCGCGGTATTTCAGGCTGCAGCCGCTGGGGCTGCCGTCATCGTTCAGCAGAATGGCCCAGAACTCGCACGGCTTGCCGTTCTGATCGGTCAATGTAAAATGCAGCTCGGTGCCGTCCTCGGTGCGGCCCTGTGTTCCCTCTGCGGTGCCGGTCAGAATGCCGCTCCACCCGTCCCATTCCACGCTCATACAGCAGCTGCCGTCCGGCAGGAAGGTCATCCAGCGGATACCCTTTGCGGACTCGTCTCCGGCGCGGTATGTTCCCCACAGCCTGCGGGGAATGGCGGTGTAGCCGATGTCGTCCCATGCCTCGGTGCGTTGAAAAACGTACCAGACCTCACTGCCCTTTTTGAGGCCGGTGGACTGCATCCGCAGCGAACCGTCCTCCATCATCGAGATGATCCAGCGGCTTCTGCCGTCCTCGCTGAGGCATGTCAGGTTCCAGCCCTGACTTTTTTCCCCGTCCCAGCCGGTCACAGCGCCGGCATTCAGCTCTCCGGTGCGGGTCTCGGCAGCGGACTGGATCTGCGGGCTGACGTATGTTTCCCGGATGAAGGAGACGGTCACCGTGCCGGTGATCTCGGCCTTTTCCAGCCGCAGGGTGCAGCTTTCGTTGCGGTCGGCGGGGGCATAGCTTTCACCCTGCGTCACCGCCGTGACTGCCATCCACTCGGCCAGCACCTGCTGCTCCCAGTCCTGCGGCAGCGGCTGCGCGGCCAGTGGGATGACCGGGACATCGCTCACATACTCTTCCCCGGACGCGCTGAACCTGTGGACCACGAAGGAAATGTTCCCCGATTCGTCCAGCGAAAAGGGCAGCTCGTCCAGCGAAGTCCACCATGCGGTGTTTCCCTCTTTCAGACTGCCGGTGGGCAGCAGTCCTCTCTCAATGGCGGCTTGACGGTCCAGCTCATCCCGGCGCTTCACGTCGCGGTAAAGCGACTCTTCCAGCGCAGCGGGGTCTGCCCCCATGCGCTGCAGCATCTGGGTGACGGTCAGCTGGTTTCCACTTTCAAAGTCGAAGCACCAGCCATTGTGGAAGGGCGCATCCGTACCGCCGTAGCAGCTGCTGACCACAAGGCTGACACAATCGTCATACCAGCTTGCTTCCCAGTTCATTTCAATGCTGAAATCCCACACGGCCGGGTCGGCCGCCGCCGGGCAGCCTACGTACTCCTGCACATCGTATTCGTAGTACCGGGCGACCTCGGCGTTGATGCGGGCAGCATCGGCGCTGTCGCTTTCCAGCCGGGGCAGATGGATGTTCAGTCGGACCTTGCCGCCGTTTTCTGCCTGCACCACCTTTTCAAGGGTGTACTGCTCGGCGATCGCCGCGGTGGCGTGCATGGAATCAGGCGGGGGCGATTTCAGCTCCCGGCGGCCAGCCGGGCGGGCAGAGGCTGCGGTCTTTGCCCCGCAGCCCGCCAGCAGCGCCGCCAGCAAAGCCGCCAGCGCGCCGCACAGTGCCAGGTGTTTCATCTTGCACCTCCTGCTCGTTTATCAGCCGTAGCTGTGGGTCAGCACCAGCGGGACCGTTTCGTTCGTCAAGGGGTTCTGCCCGCTCAGGGGGGTAAGGATCAGGCAATCAATGCGATAATCAAGCTTCAATGCAGCGCTGAACGCAACCCATTCCGGGCCGTTTTCGGTGTCGCGGATAAGAGAGAAGCCCAGCGCGGTGCCGTCCGGGGTAGCGCCCAGATAGGTGACAGCACCCTGATAGAAATAGCGGTTGTTGTGGGTAGCCAGCTGGCAGCCGCCGCCTGAATTCAGGTCCAGCCAGCACCAGTTCTCCCCTTCCCCAAGGCTGAAGCTGCCGGTGGAATCTACCTGCTGCGGGCTGTTCCACTCAGCGGTCAGGGGGGCAAGCTCTGTTTCCGTACCGTCTGCACACAGCAGGCTGACCTCGGCGTCCCGCAGCGCCAGCGCAGTGCCGTTGTTGGCAATATAGATGGGGTCGGCACAGAGCAGAATCTGCCCATACAGCAGGCAGCGCAGCACATCCACGTACTCCACAAAACCGTCCTCGGTAAGCAGGTAGACTACGGGATGGAAGGACGCGCCCAGCTCACCGATGCACACATCTACATAATTATTATAGGCGTTGCGGATGGGCAGAGTGACATCGCCGTCCAGACGGATATCATAATCCTCTGCCCATGCGATGATCTCGGGGGTGTGTTTGATGGTAACGGTGCGGATGTCGCCGTCCAGCAGCACCGAAACGCTTCCGTAGGTATCGGTAAGCACCGGCGTTTTGGCAGGGGCGGCGGGGGTCAGCGGAAGCTCCACCTCCAGCGGCCGCCAGCCGCTGCCGGCGGTAGTGTGGTATCCGGCAACAAGGGTGACGGTATTTTCGTTTTTCAGCAGCACGGTCAGGTTTTCCAGCCCGTTGTCCCGCAGGGTATCGGCGCGCATCCCGGAAAGCATGCCGCTTTCCCGCAGGGAATCGTAATATTCCTGCTGCACCATCTTGCGGTCAAAGGTCTGTATGGCGGCGCGGTACACTGCAAGCTGCGTCTCGTCCGGGTCCAGTCCCATGCGCATGAGCAGCTCGGTGACCGAAAGCTTATGCCCGGCGGCAAAATCGAAGCACCAGCCCTGAGAATAGATGGGGTCTGTACCGCCGTAGTAGCTTCTCACCACAAGGCTTACGCAGTCGCCGTACCAGTAGGCGTCCCAATCGATGTAGGTCTGCGGGCACCATTCGTCCTGCGACACCTCAGCCTGCGGGTAGCTTTCATAATCCCGATATTCCGCCGCATACATGGCGGCAAGCTCATTATTGATATATTCAGCATCCGGGCTGTCGCACACAAGCTGCGGCACATGGATGGTCAGCTTCTGGGTGATGCCGTACTCGTCCCGGACGGTTTTTTCCAGCGTGAATTGCTCCATGATACGTTCCTTTTGAACGGCAATCGCCGGGGCATTCTGGCTGCTGCCGGTGCTCTGGCTGGCGGCAGCAGAGCCGGAGCTGCTTTTTGTGCCGCCGCACCCGGCCAGCACCAGCGCGGCAGCCAGCACCAGCGCGGTAAGGCGTTTGTGTTTCATGGTCGTTCTCCTGTATTCTCAGTCGTAGCTGCGGGTCATTTGCAGCTGGGTCTCGCCCTCGGCAAAGGGGTTCTGCCCGTCGATCATGGTCATGGTCAGGTTGTCGTACAGGTCCATCTTGAACGCCGCCACAAAGTCGAGCCCCGTGTCGGTAAAGATGGCCAGCACCATGCCCTCCGGCACCACGCCCAGATACGCTGCGTCGCCCTGATCGATGCGGCTGTTGTTCTGCACGCCCAGCTGAACGCTGCCGTCGCTGCTAAGCTCCAGCCAGTTTCCGTTGGTGCAGTTGAAGGAGCCGGTGATGGAATAAGGGATATCCTGCACGCTCCACTCTGACGACAGGTCAGCCAGCTCCAACACAGAGCCATCCTTCCGGCGCAGGTTCACCTTGCTATTGCCGCTGCGCTCCAGCGACACGCCGTTGTTGGCAATGTAGATGGGGTCCTGACAGATCATGGCGTTTCCGAACAGAAGGCAGCGCAGCACATCTACATACTCCACCACGCCGTCTTTGGTCAGCAGATAGACCACCGGGTGGAAGACCGAGTCGGTCTGCTGACCGATGCACACGTCCACATATTCATTGTAAGAGCCAAGGATCGGGTAGGTGCGCGCCTGCTCCAGCCGGAGGTTGAGCTCGGTGTTCCAGGTGGCGGTCTTGGGTGCAGGGCTCACGGTGATGGTGGCCTGCATTCCCTTCAGCTGCACCTGCACGCCGTCGAAGGTGTCAGTCAGCACCGGCTGCGCCTGCGGCTGGGCAGCGGTCTGCAGCGGGATCTCCATATCCAGCTGCTGCCATCTCTCTTCGGACGCGGAGCTGTATCTGCCCCGAATCACCAGCTGATTTTGCTCCGGCAAAAGCAGGCAAAGGTTTTCCAGTTCATTGTATTCCAGCGTGTCCATCCGCATTTGCGACAGTTCTCCGTCGAGACGCCAACTCTCGTAATATGCGCCCTGCGCCATCTCCCGGTCAAAGGTCTGCATGGCCTGCCGCTGCATCTGCTGCTGCACGGTGTCCGGGTCCAGACCCATCCGCTGCAGCATCTCGGCCACAGTGAGCTGCCTGCCGGTGGCAAAATCGAAGCACCAGCCGTTGTAAAACCACGGGGCGGTGCCGCCATAGCGGCTGCGCACCACCAGGCTGACGCAGTCGCCGTACCACCAGTCATCCCAGCCCACGCCGATCAGCGGGGCATCGCCGTCCGGCTGCCCGGCCTCCTCGTAGGCCTCGAACTCCCGGAAATCCGCTGCATAGATGGCGTTCAGCTCCTCGTTGATGGAGGCGGCGTCCGGGCTGTCGCATTCCAGCTTGGGCACATGGACGGAAATGTACTGCACCGTGTCCTCTCCCCACACGCCCGAAACGTTCTTTTCCAGCGTGTACTGGTCGGTGATGCGCTCCTTCTGGGCCGTCTGCACCGCTGCGGCTGCGGCGCTTTGGGAAGCTGCGCCGGAGCTTTGGTCGGCAGCGGCGCTGGGGCCTGTGGGGGCCGCGGGGGCAGCTGCGCCGCCGCAGCCGGTCAGCCAGAGAGCCGCCGCCAGAACCACAGCAGCAAAACATTTGTGTTTCATGGGGGTGCTCCTTTCGATAAAGCCCCGGGCACAGGGGGAGTGTGCCCGGGGCAAAAGGGGGTGTCCGTATCAGCGGGGCCGCTGTGCTCAGGCGGTCTTCCCTCCCTCGGCAACGACTGCGACCCAGTAGGTTGCACTGCCGTACTCGAACACATGGATGCCCACCAGCGTGACCAAAGGCGATTTCAGCTGTTCCAGAGCAGGATCGCCCGTTTGGGCCATCAGCTGTTCTCCCATCAGCTTTGCATCGTCCTGGCATACGTATCTCGGGGCAGCCTTATATGTGCCCTCGCTCACCTCGTTCATAGACAGGCCGATCGGCTGGTACAGTTCCGCATTTTTGTAGCCAAGTATTGCCTTGTGAGCTTCAGCAAATGCATCCTCGCTTTCACCGAGTGGTTTGTTCGACAGAATGATCTTCGCCACTTCTTCTGCTGCTTTATTCAGGCCGCTATCCAGCGTAAGCGGGGACAGCTTTCCACGGTAGAGGTTGAGTGCTTCCAGCACTTTAGCGTCTTTGGGTGTAGCGGGGGCGGCGGGTGCGGAGGACCCGCCGCCGCAGCCTGCCAGCGAGAGCGCCACAACGGCTGCGCCGGTAAGGGTGAGGAATTCGCGTCGATTCATCTTTTTCATGGGGTGCTCCTTTCTGTTTGTCCCCCTCTGCTTTTTAAGGGGCTCTGGTTTTGGTATTCTCTGCACTTGCAGACCGCTCCATCTTATGCTATCCTTATGAATAGAATCCGCAGTTGCCCGTTGACACGTTTTGTGCACAGCGACAGGCTTTCTGCACCGGCGCAGGACTTTTTCTGGTTGTACTGTACCATACCCGGGAAAAAATTGCCCCCTCAGAAAAGCCGTTTTTGGGGGGCAATTCCAAAAAAATTTTTGGGGTTTTGGGGCTTCCCCCTCAAAAAATCCCCCCAAAAAGCCCAAAATTGGGGGGATTTTGGGGGAGTTTCCCACCAAAACAGGCAGCTGCAGCCCTGCCTGTGCCGGTTTTCCCCCTCTGGCTGCAATGTGTGGAAAGGAATCATGAAAAATGGAACGAAGGACATTTTTGAAGCTTGCGGCGCTCGTCCCCGGTCTGGCGCTTGCGGGCTGCGGCGGCAGCAAGACCCTGCTCTCGCCCAAGGACCCCACCATGCTCAGCATCTGGCATGTGTACGGCGAACAGGCCGACTCGCCCATGAACCGCCTGCTGACCGAGTTCAACGACACGGTGGGCAGAGAGAAGGGCATCCTGCTCAACGTGACCAACATGACCAACAGTGCCGCCATCGGCGGCCAGCTGCAGGACGCCAAGGCCGGCAAGCCCGGCGCGCTGGACCTGCCGGACTTGTTCTCGGCCCACTCCGCGGACGCCAGCGCTCTGGGCATCGAGAACCTTGTGGACTGGAACGACTGGTTCACCGCCGAGGACATGGCGGCCTATGTGCCCGGCTTTGTGCAGGACGGCATCATTGACGGGAAGCAGGTGGTGTTCCCGGTGTCCAAATCCACCCAGCTCATCTTTTTGAACGGCTCCCAGTACGCCCGGTTTGCGGCGGACACCGGGGCGCAGCTTTCCACCCTTGCCACATGGGACGGCTTTTTTGAAATGGCGGGTGCCTACCGGCAGTGGTCGCAGGGCAAGCCCTTCTGTGCGCTGGACTATCCCCTGCGTCTGGTGGAGCTGAACGCGCTGGAGCAGGGCAGCGGCGAGCTGTACAAGGGCAGCTGGTACGATCTGACCAACGAGACCTTCCGCGCTTCGTGGATGGAGTTTGCCCGGGCGCTGGTGCAGGGCGATATTCTGATCTCGGACCTGTACTCCAACACGCAGGTGATGACCGGCGAGACGCTGGCGGGCCTTGGCAGCTCTGCGGCCATCCTTTATTACAATGATTTCGTCACCTACCCGGACAACACCACCGAGCCCACCGACCTGCTGCTGGCTCCCCTGCCCCACGCCGCAGGCACCACCACGCCCCTGATGCCGCAGGCCGGTGTGGGCCTGTGCGCCTTTAAGACCACCGACCAGAAAGCCGAAGCCGCCGCCGTGTTCCTGCGCTGGTTCACCGAACAGCAGCGCAATCTGGAATTTGCCGCCGATACCGGCTACATGCCGGTGTCCAGCGCCGCCTTTGACGCCATTGCGGACTATCCCTTTGAGCAGCAGAGCTATCAGCGGCTGTACGACGTCTACAACGAAATGCGCATCCAGAACACCCCCTTGTCCGAACCGGGCATCGTGGGGTACCACGCCAAGGCCAAAACCTTGTACGACAGCCTGCGCCAGCGCCAGAAGGACTACCCCCAGCGCCTTGCGGGCGGCGAAACGCTGGAAGCCCTTGCCGAGGAAACATGGCAGCTGCTGTGTGACAATGCCTGAGCCTGCCGCTCAGCCGGAAAGGAGGGACTTTGATGCACTTTGTTGACCGGCACCGTGAAAAGATCCGCCAGAGCCCCATGAGCAGCCGGCTGCTGTGGGCCTGCCTGCTGCTGGTGGTGCTGCTGGTGTTGACCTTTGGTGCGGCACTGTTCCTGTTTGCCAGCCTGCACAACACCAAAAAGGACATCAGCCGCAGTCTGCAGATCCAGTTTTCGGTGTTCCAGAACGATATGGAGCGCTATTTTGACCAGCTGGCGGTCATGGGCGTGAACCTGTCCGAGGACATGAGCGCAGAGGTGGACAAGGAGCTTGCTCTGCGGCAGATGTCCTTTGCCCAGCTGAACGACTCCCCCGAGGTGCTGAATGCGCTGGAGGAGAAAATGATCGAGCCGCTGTGCCGCCGTCTGCGCCAGACCGGCTGTTCCGGTGCTTTTGTGCTGCTGGATGCCACCGTCAACACCCGCATGGAAGGAGCAGAGCATTCCCGCGCCGGGCTGTATGTGCAGAAAAGCGGTGCCGACACCCCCACCGTGCCCCTGCTGCTGTACCGGGGCAGTGCGGAGGTGGGCAAGGACCACAGCGTAATGCCCCACCGCAAGTGGCGCATGGAGTTCCAGACCGACCAGTTCCCGGACTACGACCGCTGGATGACCCCCGGCAGCGCCCCGCTGTACCAGTCTTACACGCTGACCGAGCGGTTCGAGCTGCCCGGCACCTCGGAGGAGGTGCAGTTGTTTTTGCTGCCCCTGCGGGGGCGGGACGGCACGATGTACGGGCTGTGCGGCTTTGAGATCAGCGAGAGCTACTTCAAGCAGAACTTTGCCCAGCCCACCGGCTTTGACCGGCTGAGCTGCCTGCTGGCCCCGGCGGGGGACGGCCTTGCCGCCGATGCCGCCCTCAGCAGCGGCACCACCGGCGGCTACTACCATGCCCCCCGGAACACACTGATGCTGCGCAGCATGGGCGGCGGGCTGACCCAGTTGACCGGCCCCGACAGTGACTATGCGGGCATCTCCCAGCTGTGCCGCCTGAGCGAGAGCCAGTCCTACCGGCTGGCGGTGTGCATCCCCATGGCAGACTACCGGAGACTGGTCTTTTCCGGCAATCTGCAGATGCTGCTCATCGGCCTGTTCATCGCCTTTTTCGTGGTGTTCTGCTGCATGAACTTCCACCGGCGCATCCTCTCGCCGGCGTTCCGGCAGTTCGAGGAGGACCGGCGGGAGTCCCGGCGGCGGATGGACGAGCTGCAGCTGGAACGCCAGCAGATGCAGACTGAGCTGTCCCGGCTGGCGGACGTGTGCCGCAACGAGTCGGTGCCCGATGCCTTCCAGACCTTTGTTGCGGGCATCCCCACCCTGACCAAGACCGAACGCCGCATCTTTGACGGCTACGCCGCCGGGCTGCGCACCCGGGAGATCGCGCAGCAGCTGGACATCAAGGACAGCACCCTGCGCTTCCACAACAAGAACATCTACGACAAACTGGGTGTCAGCTCCCTCAAGCAGCTGCAGCAGTTCGTGGCGATCCTGAACTCCGGCAGCGGCAGCGCCCCGGACGAAAGCGGCCCCAAGAAGGCCCGCTGAATGGAACATTCCCGCGCCGCAGCTTTCACCGGAAACAAGCAAAAATGAAGGGGCCATTGCAAAATAGCCCCAACGAAAAAAATGAGATAGACTTCCCCGAGAGGGGTTGTCTATCTCATTTTTTGTTGTAAGCTGAAACTGCAATGAACCAACTACAACACAAACAGTAAGCTGATCTCTTACGAAATGATATTGTCAATATCAAATTGTGAATCAGCATCGCATTGACAACGGAAACAAAAAAGCCCGCTTCCTTCAATGTCAGTGTGATCGGTCTCCAGTACGTACTGGTATTAAAAAACACAAACTGCTATAAACTACTTCATTCCCCTTCTTTTTCGCTGCTTACGATAGCCTGCACCTTGGTGGGCAGACCATAGATGCTGATGAAACCGGTGGCATCGCTCTGCTTGTAGTCGCCGCCTGCGGCAAAGGTGGCGATGTCTTCACGATACAGAGAGAACGGCGACCAGACCCCTGCATTGATGAGGTTGCCCTTGTACAGTTCCAGACGCACCTTTCCGGTGACATGCTCCTGTGTGGAGGTGACAAAGGCACTCAGAGCTTTGCGCAGCGGGCTGAACCACTGGCCATCATTTCCCTCGTGCAATTTCATGATTGCAGTGTTCATTATACGGGCACTTGGAAAATGTGCAAAAAGTGTTCTGCATATAGCAGCAATATGAAAGCAGTATTTCACAGCGGGGCATTATGAACCTATAATAGTAGTTGGAAATAAACAGAAAGAGGGTCTTTTTGATGGCAACGATATTTCCAAGAGAAGAAAAGGCAGAGGCACTGTTCGGGGAGATTCTGAAAAATCCAGAAGCCTGCCGCCGCCTGATGGATACCTTCAACGACTCGCTGGACATGGCAGACGTACTGGATGCGCCGACCATGAGTGCACAGCAGTTTGCCGCAGCGCTGTTCAATGCCTACGAGAACAAGGATCTGTCTGCCTTTCTGATGGCGATCTGCCAGCACAGTATGTTTGACCTGCTACGGAACGCTGCCCTGATCCCGTTCAAATTCAACGCCGATGGTCAGCCGAACCCGGTGATTCTGACGGATGATGCCGGCGTTCTTTTGCCGAACAACAAATTTGCCGTGAGCAGCAAAGTATACGACCGGTTCATCCGGGTGTTCCAGAAGCAGGAAAAGGTAAAAATGTACCTTGCCAGCGGCTACTGCAAGTATCACGGCTACGACGAGGGCTCGATGGATGTGGTGGAGTACCACTACAACCAGCATTTGGGGCTGCTGCTGATCTACGAACTGCCGGACACCGTGAAGCAGAAGGTAACGGAAGCGGAGGCCTACTCCACCGTCTGGGATATCCAGATGAAGCTGCAGCACGCACTGCCCCGTTCCGTGGTCTACTATGGACAGGATACGCTCAAGGACGGCGGAACCCGCTACGATGAACTTGGCGTTTTTCTGCCGCTGGAACACTTTGCCGACCGGCTGGAACGCCATGTGGAAACTGCTACCAAGATCGTTTACGGCGAGTAAACGCCCTGTAAACGAACTCCCATTATAAGTGCATCACAGCAAAACAAAACGCAGCGAACCGTTAAAAGATTCGCTGCGTTTTGCCTTATATGGGAGAATGGAAATGCTGCACATCAGGTGCAATAACGGAAAGTCTTGTCAGTGACAATACGGGCGAAGATCAACCCTAACGGCAGTGCCACGATGATGAGAATGGCATCTGCAAACCATGTGGCGGAGTCCATCAAAGACAGGATGCCCAGATTATAGATGGCACGGTAGAAATACAGTCCCGGTACCATGATAACGATGGACGGCACGGTGACGGAGATGCGGGGATAACCGGCGGCGCTCTTCAGGCAGGAGGCCAGCAGCCCGGACAGCAGTGCGCCCAGAAACGCTGCAACAGCGGGCGGAAAGCCCGCAAGGCTCACCAGCTCCAGCCGGAACGTGTTCGTTACCGCACCGATAAGGGCGGCGCAGACTGCCAGGTTCCGGGGACTGTTGAACATGAGCGAAAAGCCGAACACACCGCCAAAACTTGCCAGCAGCCGGAACACGATCTCTTCCGGGAGTGTCAGGCTCAGGGCAGGGAACTGCACCGGCTGCAAATGCAGCAGCAGTGCCATGATCCAAGCCGTCATGGTTGCCACCAGAATGATGAGGACGGCGTAGGCCAGACGTTCCAGCCCGGAGCGCATATCCAGCTTGGCAAGGTCGATGCCGCTGGTAATGAACGGAAAGCCCGGAATGATGAAGAGCATGGAGCAGATATACCCCGCCTCGTGCTGCGCCGATACGGCAAACAGCACCTCTGCCAGCTTCAGCAGGATGGCATACACGAGGCTTGCTGAACAGACCGACGCCGTAATGCCCAGAAACAGGGTGAAATGGTGTTTTGTCAGCTTGCACCGTACAAAGTTGCCGATGCCTGCACCGCAGAAGGCACACAGCATTTCTACAATGCCGCCGCCCAGCAGAAAGGTGAAGCAGCCGCAGGCCAGTGCAGCTGCAAAGCCCAGTGCGATGGGCGAATACAAGCCGTGGATGCGCTCGATCTCATCGAGGTGGCTGTGCAGTTCTTCGCCGGTCATAAATTTTCCTTCCCGGTCGAAGTCGTTGACGAAATGCTCCAGTCGGTTCAGTCGGGAGGTATTCACGCCCGTATTTGTCAGACAGAGTGACTGGGTATAACACTGGTCACCGTCAAAGCAGGTGAACTCAATGGACAACAGGCCGATGTCCGCTGTTGTTGTGACTCCCAGCTCCCGCGAAAGGGTGTTCATGGAGCTTCGGACACGCCATGCGCCGGTGCCGCATTCCAGCAGCATCAGCCCGGTGCGTCCAATGACGGAAGCTTTTTCCACAAGCCCCGCCTCGGTAATGGGGACGCCCTTGCTGGCCGACGCATAGTCGTGCCAGTAGACTTCCATGTGATTTTTGATGATCTCACTTTGCCGTTGTCCCATACCGGAAAGCCTCCTTTGTGATATGGGAATGTTGCAGCCGTTTCAAGACTGCGGTGCTATTATAAGGGAATTTGCAGGGCGGGTAAAACGTATCTTGGATATGCCGGCAATGTTCGTTTGGTATTTCAAAGAAGAAAAAACAGCCCACCCATGTGCTGGTGGATTCCAACCCGGCTTTTGAAGAACCGTCCATGATTCTTCTGGAACAGATTTTTACGATCGATAAATCCCGCATTGAACGTTTTATAGGCTACGCTACCCCGGGAAATGTTTGGTCAGCCAGTGCAATCAGACCGTTCCGCAACGCTGTTGCAGTCGCAGTGATTCGCTCATTTGCTCTGGATTGCATTTTAAGAAGCAGCCTGGTTTCTTCTTCATTGTTGAACGGGGGTAGTGTATCCCAAAAGGTGAGCGCATAGTTTGCGATTTTAAGAGCATCCGCTCGATCCGTCTTTAGCTTTCGAATCGTATTATCACTAAAATCGTGGATCAGCATCGCATTGACAACGGAAACAAAAAAGCCCGCTTCCTTCAATGTCAGTGCGATCGGTCTCCAGTACGTACTGGTATGTTCCATTACAATACGGATATCGCCTCCCAGTTTTTTGAGTGTGGATGCCAGCTTTTTCAAGTCACTGTTCGTGTGGTGGACCTCGAAAGGCCGAAGTACGATTTCGCCTCCGGGTCTCCGTACCGCAACTGTGCTTTTGCTCTTAGACACATCGATACCGACGGCGGTAATAACAGCAGCTTCCATTTTTCTGACCTCCTTTAATGCCGGTTCCGCCTATGCCCATTACCGATTCAGCTTGCTTTGTGACACGAATGTACGGCAACATTTTTATCTGCCGATAACTCAACCTGCGTCAATCGAACGCTGCAATGGAGATGGCGGAGAACAGTTTGCGCGTACGAGCGTTCAGCTCAAGCAATGCATCGTTCTCTCTGCACATCTCAATTGTAGCTTAGGTTTGGGCATCTGTATAGCTCACTGTCTGTGAACTTCTCAGAACCAACACCATTGTAGCAAGCAGGGCAAGCGCATCGCTTTTATGCCCCTTTTGAGTGGAAATTTCTGCACCATCGTAGGTTGATACAGCAAAAGCGCAAAAATACCAGCCTCCCATAATGGGAAGCTGGCGCAATATCGCACATCGGAGCTCCTATAATGCTGCCATTACAAAGCCGAAAAACGGGCAACGCCTTGCTTTCGCAGCCACAGGTAGATGGGCACGGATAGCAGCACTTCACTCTCCTGCAGTTCCATCTGGCAGCTGTCTGTTCCTGTCATGCTTTCAACATTCAGTCCGTAAGGATCCGAGCCTCCTGTGCTGCTGTCAGCAAGACTTTTGGTGCTGCAAGCCATCAGCACCAGCCCGGTTCCCAGAACTATAAGCAGGAGAAGCGAAGCCGTCCTTATTTTCTGTTTCATTGCAGGGTCTCCTATTCTTTATCCAGTTATCTAAAAATTGCATCTGCTCTTTCGTATGAAACCAATGCTCTCCGCCCGGCATAACGGTCAGCTCTGCGTTGTTCTTTTCCGCAAAGGCTTTTATGGTTTCCATGGAGGTCAGAGCATCCTTTTCCCCATACAAGATGCGGGTAGGGATTTTCCATGAAACCGGATGCTCTCGGACATAGCAGAGATATTTCCACGACAGCGTTTCTCCAAATGTTGTGGAAATTTCCAGTTTCTCTGCAAGTTCTGCTTCGGAGACGTCAGCCCATTGCATCATGTTGCAAATCAGTTGCTCCATATCGACTACTGGAGAAATAAAATAAGCGGCATCCACCAATTTCTCATTCAACGAGGACAAAGATAAAAACGCACCAATGCTATTTGCCACCAGTGTGAGCTTCCTGCAGTGTTTCCGCACTGCCGTAAAAAATCCGGAAAATTCCTCCGTGGCTTCCCATGGAGATTGTGCGTGGTAGTCGAAACCAATTACCTCACAATTAGGGAATAGGGCTTTATAATGCTCGGCCTCTTGTGCCGAACCGCCCTTTCCGTGAACATATACAACAATTTCTTCCATATAAAATCCTCCAAAAAACGCAGCGCACCCCAATTCTATGGGCTTCACTGCGTCTGAGCGTCTGACGTCTGGCCTGATTCAATTATTCTGCCGCTAATTTCAAAAATTTCTTGTCCGACTGGATGCTCTGGGTCACAAACTTCCCATCCCGGAACAGCGCGTATGTTGTGACAGGTGCAGGCACATTCTGGGCCGTCTCTTTTTCGGTGATGTGAACGGCTTTGAACGGGATCCCATGTTCCTTTGCAGTCTCCTGCACCTTTGGCACCCAATAATAGGTGTAGGGGCACTGGTCGGTATAGTAGAGGACAAAGCCGTTTTCCTCCACCTTGGGATGCTTGGCACAGTCCTTGAATTTTGGCGGCGGGGCATTCTCTGCAAGGGGCAGATACATGAGGTTGATGCCGCAATCGGAGATGTCTGAGACCTTGAATCCCTTATGGGTCAAAAACTTGGAGTCGGCGAGAAATTCCCGTTTGCGTCCCTCGGCACACAGAATGCAAACGCCGTTTTTGCCCTGCGCCTTGGCATCCCGAAGGCATTCTTCCAGCAGATCGCTGGAATAGCCGTGACCTTTCAAAGAACCGGAGACCCACAGACAGTTGATATAAAGCCAGCCTGCGGCATCAATGGGTACCCATGCGTTTTCTGCCGGGATGTACTCGATAAAGCATTTGCCGCGCTCTGCACTGCGGTAAAAAACAAGTCCCTCCTCAAAGCGCTGCTTGAGCCATTCTTTTTTGGCAAGGCTCTGTTTGCCGGACATGGCACAACAGATGTGTTCCCTGTCGATGTTTTCTTTGGTAACTCTGATATAGTCCATCGAAGCACTCTCCCCTATCTTTGTACTTTTTCATACCTTCTCCGGCACAGTTTCTTCCAGTTTTCCATCTGTGCCGCAGAGCACTTCTCCGGCACAGCGACCTTTTCGTTTTTGGCTGCGGCTTACCGCATCCGTCCATCGCCGCCCATCAAGGCGGTCATTTCCTCAATATAGTCCAGAGGGAACGGCGGAGAGCACAGGGGCTTCATGGCAATGCTCATGAGCTTCATAGGGTTGTCGTCTGCCGCCGCACAGTCTCCCATGCAGCGGCTTTTCAAAAGTTATAGCTTATTCTCCCAGCGCCGTCTCGATGTTTGCCAGCACCTTCTTGCTCAGTAGAACGAAAGCCTGCCTGGTGCGGCCTGCCGAGACACCCGGGCTGTGGACATTGGGCCGCTGGAAAAAGCCCTCACTGACGGGGCCTGCGGCGGCGTAGGTATCACAGAAGAAGTGGGTGCCGGGCTTATCCAGCCACTTTTCCAGCGCGGCGGAGTCAAAGCCGGGGCCGATGGAGGTATTGAAAAGGACTTTTCCCTCCCCCAGCGCCTCAAACTCCGGCTCGCCCAGGAGTAGAACATTCTTGTTCAAACAGGTAAAGACCACTTCGCTCTCCCGGAGCAGAGCGTCCAACGGCTTATACTTCATGCCTGCGGCCTCGGCGTCAGGCTTATGGCTGCGGCTGTAGTAGGAGATGTCCGCGCCGAGGAAGGTCAGTGCATCGGCGATCATCCGGCCCGAAACGCCCAGACCCACGATACCCACCTTGAGGCCGTAAATTTCCACGGGCTCGTCGCGGAGCATCGGCATCCCGAAGCCGTGGAGCAGGCCGGTCAGCTCGTGGAGGACGTACTCCACCACGCCGCGGTCGCCGTAGTCCCGGATGCCCAGCACCTTGATGCCCTTTTCCCGGGCAAAGGCGATGTCCACATTGGCGCTTTCCTCCGAGTAGAGGCTGCAGCACATCCCGATGTAGCGCAGGTTCGGGCAGCGCTCGATGACGTTTTTGCCCATGCGGGAGGTATAGCTCAACAGCGCCGCGTCAGCGTCTCCGATGCGGCGAACGATCTCTTCGTCGTCGGCAGGAATATCGCGGTAAAGCTCGACCTGTTCGGCGTACTGATGCAGCGCTTCCTCTGCTGTGGGGATGAGGCTGACCGGCTCGATGGCTACCAGTTTCTTGAACATGAGACTCCCTCCTTTTTAATAGAAGCAGACCGGCGAGGCGAGGTTGCGCAGAAGCGCCACGGCGCTCCAACCGGCGATGGCGCTGGTGGACGAGCAGATGTCTACCACGGCCTTCACGCCCTCGATCTCGGCAGTGATGCAGTGGTCGTCGCCCACCCAACCGGGTACGGAGTGCATGGTCACGCCGGTGATGTCGGGGCCGGTGGTGGCCAGCGAGGTGGCCACAGCGACGTTGACCCGGCGCGGGAAGGTTGCGATGGCTTCCTTGGCGCTGCCGGTGAAGACGGTAGTCTTCTCGGTGTCGGTCAGCAGATGATCGGCCCAGACAGGGGTGTTGCGGAAGCCCTTCGCACCGGTGTGGGTCTCGATGCCGGCCTTCTCGTCCAGCTTCAGGGCCTCAGCCATGAGGGTGACGGTCTGCAGCACATCGAAGCCGCCGATGGCGCCGCTGGCAAGATGCACCTTTGCGCCGCCCTCCAGGGCCGCCTGCTTGACCTCTTCATAAAACGCGAGGTCGGCGAATGCACCGATGGACAGCACCACGAGGTTCACGCCCCTGCGCAGCACCGGAACGGCCATTGCGCGCACCGCTTCCACCGAAGCGGCTTCCACGATGTACTCCGGCTCCAGCGCCAGCAGAGCGTCCACGTCCGCGCAGGCCGCACAACCCACGCTTGCCGCCGTCTTCTCTGCCGAAGCGAAGGTGCGGCTGGTGACACCCACCAGCTCGTAGTCTTCCAGCAGGCCCTTCTTCCACGCATCGGCCACGATATTGCCGAGGAAACCACAGCCCACGATGCCAAATTTCGTTTTCATGTTTCCGTTTCTCCTTTTTCCCGCCGGGTTGGCGGATTTTTCTTTTCCAGTATACCATGCCATGTGCAGAAAAGCAAAACCCGGCGTTTTTCATAGTTTTTTTGTCATTCACGCACGAAAAGCAGCATTTCACGCAGGTTTGCTTGCTCACTTCCCCAGAAGTGCTATAATTGTATCAATCGAAAGTCCATATTTTTTCAACATCCAAAGGAGGTTTTTGTATGCTCTCTTATCGTAAGCTTGCCATGCGTGTTCTGGGTCGGCCTCTTAATACGGGGGGGGGTAACAATTCACCCCGTCCGGCCTCTCAGCGGGCAGCGGCGCTTGTCCTGACCGCCGCAATGCTCACCACCCTTACCGCCCCGGCCTTTGCAGGGACATGGTACATCGAAGATGGTGACATTACGATTTCGGCGGGCGAGAGCGGCAACAATGTCACCCAGAACGAGAATACCACCAAAAATGACCCGGACACCATCATCACAAATCGTGAGGAAGGCGCTTCTTCCCACACCGTGACCATCGACGCCAAAGATAAGGACGATAAGGTTGAGGTCACACTCAAGGATGTGAACATCGACGCCAGCAGCGGGAGCGAAGCCGCTGTGAGTGTTACCGGCAAAGGTGACACCACCATTGAGCTGGATGGCGACAACGAGCTGAAGAGCGGCGCTGGCCATGCCGGGTTGGAGCACAACAAGACTGACACCAGCGGCGAACTGACCATTCAGGACAAAGATAATAACGGCAGTCTGGAGGCTGCCGGTGGATTCAAAGGCGCTGGCATCGGCAGCGCTGGCAGCAATGACGCTCAGGTGAAAATCACTGGCGGCAATATCACGGCCACCAGTGACGATTGGGGCGCAGGCATTGGCAGTGGTTCCTACGGCACCGGCACGGTAGAGATCACCGGCGGCGAGATCAATGCAACCGGCGGTTATTTAGGCGCTGGCATCGGCGGCGGCTGCAACGGCAGCGGCAATGTGACCATCAGCGGCGGCACCATCACTGCCGCAGGCAGTGATGGCGCTGCGGGCATCGGCGGTGGTTATTATAACGGTGCGACCGTTACGATAACCGGCGACGCTGTTATTAAAAATGCATCTAGCACGAAGTACGGTGCAGGCATTGGCGGCGGCAATGGCAGCGATGGCAATGTGACCATCTCCGGCAATGCAAAAATCGAGAATGCGACCGGCGGCTACGGTGCGGCAGGCATCGGCGGCGGCGCATTTAGTTCCCCCGATAAAATCGGCAACGGCAACGTGGTCATCAAGGATAATGCCAAAATCGACAATGTGCAGGGCGGCGCTTATGGCGCAGGCATCGGCGGTGGTATTTATGGTCTCAGCAATGTGACCATCGAGGGCAACACCAAGGTCAACGCTACCGGAGGCGCAGGCGGCGCGGCCATAGGCGGCGGTGCTGGCGCTGAAAACAACAGCGATAACAATGGCAATCAAATCACCATCAAGAGCAATGAGAACGGCAGTCCCACCATCAATGCGGTCGGCGGCGGTACAGATGAAGGGGAAAAAATCGTTATTGGCGGCGCCGGCATCGGTGCTGGCTGCGAAAGCAATGCAGATGCCGACATCACCCTCGAGGGCAAAGTGACCATTACGGCCACCGCCGGAAAAGACAACGTGGCCATCGGCGCTAACGGCATCGAGCAGGAGTTCTCCGGCCTTGCTGAGGGCAGCTCCATCACCCGCTACGACCCTGAGGGCAACGACATCACCCTCCCCACCGACCCTGTCCCTGCGGTTCCCTCCTCTTCCGGCGGCAGCTCTGCGGACGCCTCTGTGCAGGAGTCGGTCTTCCCGGGCCTCGTCGTCACCGACAAGGACGGCCAGCGCATCTCCTACACGAGCATCCGGGGCAACAACGTCCTCTCTATCCGCGTCGGGCGGTTCACGGCCTCCCTCCGGGCCTCGCTGGCCACCCTGCGTCAGCTGCGGGCTGAGGGCATCGACACCATCACCTTCCAGACCATCCTCTGCTCCACCACCCTCTCGGTGGATAAGCTGCTGGCCATGGGCGGCGAGGATACCGAAGTCGTTCTCACCCACCACATCCGTTCTTCCACGCTCACGGTGGGCGGCAAAGCCGTGTAAGGCTCCCTTGTTCCCCGATGATTTTTGTGGTACACTAGGCACAGAAATCTGTAAAAATCGAGGGAAAGTAACTTATGGCTGGCGACCTTCATACTCATTCCACCTGTTCTGACGGCTCTGTTCCCATCCACCGCCTGCCCCTGATGGCAGCGCGGCTGGGGCTGAGCGCTCTGGCTCTTTCTGACCACGACACCACCCTCAGCGCCCAGTACGCCTACGACCACCCGGTGCAGGACGGCGTGCGGCTCATCCCCGCCGCCGAGCTCACCGGCTACGACTTCGAGCGCAGCCACCGCGTCCATCTGCTGACCTTCTGGCCCGACCTCGACTGCCCTGCCCTGCGCCGGCACTGCGACATCATGCGCCAGCGCCGCAACGAGTGCGCTCTGCAGAGCTGCCGGGAGATCGAGGCGCTATACCCCCAGTTCCGCACCGAGCAGGCACTGGAATATGCGCAGGACAGCGGCGTCCTCTTTAAGAGCGGCATCATGCAGGCGCTGCAGCAGCTGGGTCTGTGCGACGGCATCTACACCGGGCTTTATCACGAGTTGTTCGGCTGGGAGCCGCGGGGCAAGTGCCTCCACTCCCCCACTTACCCTCCGGTGCGGGAGGTGCTGGCCACGGCAAAGGCCGCTGGGGCCGTGGTGGTGTTCGCCCACCCGACGGTGTACAAGAGTATGCCTCTGCTGCGGGAGCTGGTGGCTGAAGGGGCCATCGACGGCATCGAGGTGCATCATCCCCGCAACAGCCCCGAGGATATGGCCGAGTGCGCTGAGCTCTGCAAGAAGCATGACCTCATCGTCACCGGCGGCAGCGACTTCCACGGCGCGAACCACGGCAAACCCCACCCGGTGGGTGCCTGCGTCACCGAGGACGACCAGATCGCGCGCATCGAGGCACTGGCCCGCAAGCGCCGGGGCGGCGCTCTGTGACCGGGTCACATTGACTTCCTCGTCTGACAAGTATATAATAAAAATGCTATGCGAGTCCGCTCGCCTGTCAGTCGGATATAAAGAGAGGAAGTTTGAATATGAGCAAGTCTTTCAGCTACCCCAACAAGGGTACCTGCTCCAAGGAGACCCACATCGTGCTGAACGATGACCACACCATCGAGTCCATCGAGGTCATCGGCGGCTGCAACGGCAACCTGAAGGGCATCAGCCGCCTGCTCAAGGGCATGAAGGCTGAGGACGCCATCGCCCGCATGGAAGGCACCACCTGCGGCCCCCGCCCCACCAGCTGCCCTGACCAGATCGCACAGAACCTCAAGCGCGCTCTGGCTGAGCTGTAATTCACAGTCCGTTCAAAAGACCACCGTCCTGCCCTTATTTCCTGCGGGCAGAACGGTGGTCTTTTTGTTTATCGCAATTTTCAAAAATAGTGCCTATCGAAACGGCATATTTGCGATATGCAATTCAACGCTGTTGCTGTTGCATTAAAAAGTTGAATTGCTACCGACCAAAATCGAGACAAAAAGCGGTTGACAAAACCCGTGTCCTTTGCTACAATAAATGAGTAAACGCAGGGTTAGCTCATCCGGTAGAGCGACTGCTTCCCAAGCAGTAGGCGGCGGGTTCGAGTCCCGTATCCTGCTCCACAAAAAGAGCGCTGATTCGTCAAGAATTGGCGCTTTTATCATTTCAGCAAGTCTAAAACTGAGAGGGACGTCATGATTTTTGTACCCCTTCTGCACTATTTCAAGTGCAAGAATCAATACAGCGGCAACGAAGACGGGATGCGCTATCTGCTCTCGCCCGGCAAGCGCAGCGTGCCTGACCCGGACGGCGGCGAGGGCGCACAGAAAGAGGAAGCCATCCTCACGGTGGACATCTGGCCCGACCCCTGGGCGCTGGACCGCACCGACCCCTCCCTGCGCCGGCAGATGGTCTTTCCGCTGACGGACGAGGGCCGGGCCGCAGCGGCAGAGTATCTGTCCTCTGCCTACAGCGCTGACCTGGCGCTCTGGAAGCAGCGGCCCTCCATCCTGGACTGTGAGCCCTGGTCACCGCCGCCGAAGGACGAGGACGCAGAAAGCGGGGAAAGCAAATGATATACCGTCTCAAAGAGCTCAAGGGCGACACCATCCCGGTGCCGCAGCTCATCTTTTCCAAGCTGGGCATCGCCGAGGAATACAACGTCCGGGTAGCGCTGTATGTGCTGGCTACCGGCGTCACCGACCCCGAAAAAATTTGTGCCGACCTTAAACTGCGCAGCCGCATCTCTGCCGAAAGCGCCCTCTCCTTCTGGGCCGGTGCGGGGCTTCTCGAGCGCTACGACGAGAACGCCGCGCCGGGAGCAGAGCCCTCTGCTCCTGCCCCCATGACCTGGGCGGAGATCGCCGCCGCAAGCCGCACCGACCCCATGATCTCGAGCCTCATCGACTGCGCTCAGACCGGCTTTGCCCGCCCGCTGACCCACAGCGAGATGGAAAAGCTGGTCAACCTCTACGTACAGGAGGGCTTTGCCCCCGAGACCGTCATGCTCTGCGTGGCCTATGTGGCCAGCCGGGGCAAGCGGACGATGGCCGCCGTCCTCCACGAGCTGAAAGTCTGGCGGGCCGAGGGCGTGGAGACCGGCGAACAGGCTGACGCCCACCTCAAGCTGCTGGCCCTCCGCCAGACCCGGGAACAGTATGTTGCTTCCCTGCTGGGCATCCCGGACAGCGAGCTCACCCTCGGCGGGCGGAAAGCCATCGCCCGGTGGTATGAGGTCTACGGCTACGATGACGCCATGGTGCAGGAGGCCGCTGTGCAGGCCGGGCCGAAGCGTGACCTGTGGTACTGGAACAGCATCCTCAAGACCTGGAACGCCAAGGGTCTGCGCAATATCCACGATGTGCGCACTCCGGTGGCCGCTGCCGGCGCCAGCCGGAACATCCGGGTAGACCGCGAGACTCCCAGCGGCAACGACTTCCTCAAGAACGCTGCCCGCCGCCGCACCCTCAAGAAAAAGTCCGAGTGACCCCCGGCATAAGGAGACACTATGCGTACCAAAAACGAACTGTATCAGGAAGCCCTGCGCACCGTCGCCCGCCGCCGTCAGACCGCACGGGCCAAGGCGGAGGACGCCCGCGCTGAGGCCGAGGCTGCTGTCCCCGGGCTGCGCCACGCCGAAGAAGAGGTGCGGGTACGGGGCATCCGCTGCGCACTGGCCGGTGCGGCGGGCAAGGACCGCACCGATGCCGCTGCGGCTCTCACCAATGCCCGCAAAAAGCTGGCCAACCTGCTGGCCTCCAGCGGCCGTCCCGCCGACGCACTGGAGCCGCACTTCACCTGCAGGCTCTGCGAAGACACCGGCATTGTGGACGGACGCACCTGCAGCTGCGTCCACAAGGTGATGCAGCAGCTCCGCCGGTCGGAGATTGAGGCTCTGTCCAGCCTCTCCATTTCCAGCTTCGATACCATGGAGCTGCGCTACTACCCCGCCCGGATGGACGCCTCCCTCGGCGAGCCGATACGGAGTTATATGTCCACCCTTCTGGACGACCTGCGCGGCTACGCCGACGAATTCGATACCACCAGCGAGAGCCTGATGCTCCTCGGCAACGCCGGTCTGGGCAAGACCCATGCCGCTCTGGCCATTGCCGGAAAGGTGCTGGAAAAAGGCTTCGACGTCATCTATGTGTCCAGCCCCGACTTCTTCTCGAAGCTCGAGGCCCTGCACTTCGGCTCCGACCCCGCCGGGGAGGAAGAGATGCTCCTGCGCACCGCCGCCGGGGCTGACCTGCTCATCCTCGACGACCTGGGTTCCGAGTTCAACTCCAGCTTCCTCATCAGCACCCTTTACAGCCTGCTGAACAACCGTCTGGGCGCGAAGCTGCCCACCATCGTCACCACCAACATCACCGACGGCGCTCTGCTGGAAAAGCTCTACACCGAAAAAATCTCCAGCCGCCTCTCCTCTTTTGTCCCCTTCCTCTTTATGGGCGACGATATTCGGGCGCAAAAGGCAGAAGAAGCGTAAATAGGATAGAAGTCAAAGAGAGTTCTTATTCAGGAAAGGAATTTCAAATATGGGAATCGTAGTCATCGGCGCAGTTTTCGTAGACATCAAGGGCTATCCCCTCTCCACCTACATCCCCGGCGGACGGAACGCCGGCCGCATTGAACAGGTGCATGGCGGTGTGAGCCGAAACGTGGCGGAGGACATCGCCAATGTGGAGCTGCGCCCCACCTTCGTGGGTCTGGTGGACGACACCGGCATGGGCCAGGACGTCATCGATAAACTGGACAACCACAAGGTCAACACCAGGTACATCCAGAAGGTCCCCGATGGCATGGGGACATGGCTGGCCATCTTTGACAACGACGGCGACGTCCACGCCGCCATCTCCAAGCGCCCTGACACCACCCCGCTGACCACCCTGCTGAAGGAGAAGGGCGACGAGATCTTCAAGGACTGCGACGCCATCGCCATCGAGCTGGATCTGGAGAAAGACACGGTCAAGCAGGTGCTCCGCTATGCCAGGAAATACAACAAAAAGGTCTTTGCCGCAGTCTCCAACATGAGCATCGCCATGGAGCGCCGCGACTATCTGCAGCAGATCGACTGCTTCGTCTGCAACCAGCAGGAGGCCGGTCTGCTCTTCTCGGACGACTACGAGCATCTCGCCCCCAGCCAGATGGCTCAGGTACTGGCCCAGAACGTCCACAGCGCCAACATGACCAGCATGGTGGTGACCATGGGCGGTCAGGGTGCCGTGTACGCCAAGCACACCGGCGAGTGCGGCGTCGTACCCGCCAAGAAGGTGGACGTCATCGACACCACCGGCGCAGGCGACGCCTTCTTTGCCGGTACGGTCATCGGCCTGACCTACGGCAAGAATCTGGCTCAGTCCTGTGAGATCGGCAGCCGCCTGGCCGCGTCGGTCATCTGCATCACGGAGAACGTCTGCCCCCGTTTCCGCCCGCTGGAATTCGGGCTGGATGTGCCGGTAGTGGACTGAATCTGTATCTTCATGCGCAGAGGTCTCTGGGCCTCTGTGCTTATTTTTTAATGCTGCCGTTCGATTCTTTCGATGCATTTCGCGGTTTTTATCGGAAAATCTGTTGAATCCCACCTGTGGCAGTGTTACACTGGATTTATTCAAATTTGTGAAAAGAGGAGAATCTAATGAACCAAAATCAACACAAGCGAAGCGCCTTTTCGGGCAAGATCGGCTTTGTCCTCTCGGCGGCAGGCGCTTCGGTAGGCCTCGGCAATATCTGGCGTTTCCCCTATCTCGCAGCAAAGTACGGCGGCGGCATTTTCCTGCTCATCTACATCATCCTCGCCTTCACCTTCGGCTACACCATGATCGTGGCCGAGACGGCGCTGGGCCGGATGACCAGGAAAAGCCCGGTGGGCGCATTTGCCGCCGTCCGCAAGGGCGGGCGCTCCTTCGGCGGCTGGATAAACGCCATCATCCCCATCCTCATCGTGCCTTATTACTCGGTCATCGGCGGCTGGGTCATCCGGTATCTGGCCGACTACATCAGCGGCCACGGCAGTGAGCTGGCCGCAGACGGCTACTTCTCGGCCTTCATTTCCAGCGGCGCTTCGGCGGAGATATGCTTTGTCATCTTTACCATCTTCACCCTCGCCATCATCTTTGCAGGCGTGCGCAACGGCGTAGAGCGGGTCTCCAAGGTGATGATGCCCATCCTCGTTGTGCTGTCCGTCATCATCGCGGGCTACTCCGTCACCCGCCCGGGTGCGCTGGAGGGCGTGAAGTATTTCCTCGTGCCGAATCTCTCCAACTTCTCCTGGATGACCGTCGTGACTGCCATGGGGCAGATGTTCTACTCCCTCTCCATCGCAATGGGCATCCTCGTCACCTTCGGCTCCTACATGAAGAAGGATGTCTCCATCGAGGAGTCCACCGAGAACGTGGAGATCTTCGACACGGCCATTGCCATCATGGCGGGCCTGATGATCATTCCGGCAGTCTTTTCCTTCTCGGGCGGCGACCCGGACACCCTGCAGGCCGGCCCGGCCCTCATGTTCATCACCATCCCGAAGGTCTTTGAGAGCATGGGCCTCGGCACCGTGGTGGGCATCCTCTTCTTCACGCTGGTGCTGTTTGCCGCTGTCACCAGCTCCATCGCCCTGACGGAAAGCGCTGTCTCCACCTTCGAGGACGAGCTGGGCTGGGAGCGTAAGCAGGCCACCGTCCTCATCGGCATCATCATGCTGGTACTGGGCAGTCTGTCGGCTCTGGGCTACGGCCCTCTGGCCCAGTTCACGGTCTTCGGGATGCAGTTCCTCGACTTCTTCGATTTTCTCACCAACTCCGTTATGATGCCCATTGCAGCCATCACCACCTGCCTGCTGGTGTCCCGGGTCATCGGTGTGGAGAAAATCGAGGAAGAGGTCACGCTGGAAGGCAAGCCCTTCCGCCGCAAGCGCATCTTCAACTTTATGATAAAGTACCTCTGCCCCATCTTCGCGGCCATCATCCTCATCAGCTCGGTGGCAAACGCGCTGGGCATCATCTCCATGTAAGCAGATAATAAAAAGCGCTGGAAGCCTTTACACCGCTTCCAGCGCTTTTCTTATGCCCGTTTCAGGATGCTCTTTATCTCGTCCAGATTCTTTACAAAATAAATGCCGCTCTGCCGCTCGGGGCTGGACAGCCCCATCTCGACCATGTGGGCCAGCAGAGCTTTCAGGCCGGCGTAGTAGCCATCGAGGTCATAGAGGATGCAGGGCGCGTCCAGATGGCCCAGCGAGACCTTGGACATCACCTCGGCGATCTCTTCCAGCGTACCGGTGCCGCCGGGGAAGGCGATAAAGGCGTCGCCCAGCTCTATCATCCTGGTCTTGCGCTCGGTCATGTCCTGCGTGACGATGAGCCTGGTCAGGCCGTCATACTGCACCTCGGAGTCGATGAAGAACTGGGGCTCGACGCCGGTCACTTCGCCGCCCGCCGTCAGAACGCTGTGGGCAAGACGCCCCATCAGGCCGCTGCGGGAGCCACCGTAGACCAGCGCGTTCCCGCTCTCGCCGATCCAGCGGCCCAGTTCCTCCACCGCCTGTTTCAGGGCCGGGTCGCTGCCCTCGTTGGCCCCCAGATAGACCGTAATATTCATCGGCATTTCCTCCGTTATCTTGCCCATGTCATTTCCTGATTCGGGCCGGTATAATCAAACTTACCGTCGTTCTTCTCTTCCAGCGCTTTTATCATGTGATAAGCAAACTCATTGTAGGGCGTCGGGATGCCCAGCTCTTTGCCCATCCGGATGAGCGCACCCGAGAACATATCGATTTCGGTATGGCGTCCGGCGTCGAGGTCTTGCAGCGTCGAGTAGCGGGCCGAGGGCTTGACGGCGCAGCCCTTGCCGGACACGGCATCCACCTTCTGCATGTCAATGCCTTTGGCTGCGGCAATGGCTTCCAGCTCACGGCGGAGACCGTCGCTGACAGCCTTCATATGGACGCTGTCACGGTAGCAGCCTACGCCTGCGCCGAGGATGGCCTGGGGCAGGTTGTTGCAGACGTTGAGGCGGAACTTGCTCCACATCTCTTCCTGGATGCAGTCGGTGGCCCGGAAGTGCAGCTCTGTGCCGCCGAACAGAGCCTCCACGGCCTTGACGCGGGGGCTGTCGCAGGGCGGCTCCTTCTCGCCGAAGATGATGCCAACGGTGGTCGCCGGGTCAAAATGGAAGCCGTCCGCCTCCTTGTGAGACGCCACTTTGATGAGGGAGTAAAGCAGATGCTCCCCACCCACGGCAGAGGCAATGATGTCCTCGCTGTCCACGCCGTTCATCAGGCTCATAATGGTGGTATGGGGGCCGGTGACGGCTTTGATGCTGTCCAGTGCGCCGGGCAGTGCGCCGTATTTCAGGCAGACGATGAGAAGGTCAGCGTCATGCGCCTCCTGCGGCGTCCAGACCGCCGGACGGTAGATTTTGCCGTTGATGGCACAGCCATCCTTCTTCAGGCGCTCGCCGCGCGGGCCATCGGCCACCACGCCAAGCTCAATGTTCCTGCGGGCCGAAAGCCCCCAGATAACATAAGAGCCGACCGCACCGGCTCCCAGAACTGCAACTTTTTTGATGTCCATATCGTTCCACCTCAATATCGTCCGCATGATTTGCGGGATTCATTTCTGCAGCTTTGTAACCAGACCTGCCATCGTTCTCTTTTATAGGTTCCATTATACCATGTTTTTCTCTCCCGGAAAAGCCCGGAGTGTTTCATTTTTGCACGTCAAAAATCTTTGACTTTTGGCGATAAGTTATAACAAAAGTGTAGAATCTCTTCGGTAAATAGAATCTTTGTCAAAAAAGGGCTTGATTTTTTTCGAAAACGGACTAGAATATCTTTTTGCGGAAAGGTTTCACCTGTACAGCCTTCCGCGAAACTATTTTTTCAAAAGCAAGGAGATTTTCGATATGAAACTCAAGAATGTTTGTGTTACCGTTGCTGCTCTGGTCCTGGCTGTCAGCATGACTGCCTGCGGCAGCTCTTCTTCTACTGCTGCTTCTACCTCCGAGGCTGCTTCTGCTGCCGCTCAGTCTGAGGCTGCTTCCACCTCTGCCGTGGCCGAGGAGAACAGCGCTTCCTCCGAGGCTGCAAGCGAGGCTGCATCTTCCGAGGCCGCTTCCGAGGTCTCCAGCGAGGCTGCATCTTCTGAGGCCGCTTCCTCCGAGGCCGCTTCTTCCACTGCCGCCTAAGTTTCAGTGCATAAAAACGAGCCGCAGCCTTTCCCCGGTGGGATGGGCTGCGGCTCATTTTATTTTAGACAAAATCCTCCCGCATGGGGGTGAAGATGTCCAGCAGGATGCCGGCCTCGGTGCAGACGCAGCCGTGCTCCACGCCGTCCTCTTTCAAGATGGTATCGCCGGTTCGCACCGTGCGGGTCACACCGTCCACCGTGAAATCGAACGCACCCGACACCACATAGGTGATCTGGGTGTGGGGGTGGTGATGCAGTGCGCCCACGGCCCCCTTTTCGAAGGTGTTCTCCACACACATCAGGCCGTCGGTGTAGGCCAGCACCCGGCGGGTGACGCCCTCGCCTGCCGTCTGCGGCAGAGCCTCTGCATGATAGACCCAGCGCTGTTTCTTCTCGGGAAGCTTCATATCCATTCCTCGTTTTCCGCCGCCAGACAGCGGCTTTTTTCTTTCTTCTATTATAGCGGCCTGGGGCTGGATTACAAGCTTGATTTGAGCGGGTGTCGCAGGATGGTCTTCCGCTTTTCCGGCGCGGTGCGGTTGGGGTCGGAGAGATAGAGCTCGTGGTGAAAGCGCGTCTCAGAGAAGTCCACCGCATAGCCCTGCTCTGCCGCAAAGGCATTCATCCGGGCCAGCGTCTCCGGCTCGTCGTCGTAAGAGCCGAGGTGCATACACTGGACACAGAGGCCCTCATCGTAGGTGAAGAACTCGACCTTGGAGAAATCCTTTTTCTTTTTGGCTGTCGCTTCCCGGACCGCCCAGTCGAACTCTTCCCGGGTCACGAACTCCGGTAGGCGGAGCATGGATGTCCAGTGGAAGCTTTCCTTCCCGGTTCCCGTCTGTTCCCACAGCCCTTCCAGCGGAGGCACTACGAAGTCAAAGTAACCGTCCACCCGGTGACTGCCCTTCTTGCTCATCTTGATGGTGTAGAGCAGGCCATACAGCAGCTCGATGGCTGCTTTGTACTCGCCTGTAGGGTCGTTGGGGTCGCCCTGCCCTCGCACTGCGGCAAAGGTCATGGCTGGCACGGTGACAAACTGCGGCTCACGAGGTGGTTGGTAGAGTGCCTTATATTCCTTCTTATAATCAAACGCCATCGTCGCTGACCTCCTCTGCCTGTCCAGCAGCTCCTTCGTCAGTGTGTCCGACAGCTCACGTCGGTCCAAACCAAGTTCCAATGCTGCTTGTTCTTTCAGCGCCAGTATACCACGACAACCAATCTTTGTAAACCATAAAGTTGTGCTATGCGCCGCAAAAAATCCTCTGTCTGGAAAGGCAGAGGATGCAAACAAAAAAGACCTTCCCACTCTCCGGAATGGGAAGGTCTTTATAAGTGCTTAGTTCGCCTTAGAACTGACGTTCAAGGACAAAATCACTCAATGATCTTGCCGACGACGCCGGAACCAACGGTACGGCCACCCTCACGGATAGCGAAACGCAGGCCCTCTTCCATAGCGACGGGGGTCAGCAGCTCAACGTGCATCATGACGTTATCGCCAGGCATGCACATCTCGGTGCCTTCCGGCAGGGTGATGATGCCGGTCACGTCGGTGGTACGGAAGTAGAACTGAGGACGATAGTTGGAGAAGAACGGGGTGTGACGGCCGCCTTCGTCCTTGGTCAGAACGTAGACCTGGGACTCGAAGACCTTGTGGGGATGGACAGAACCGGGCTTAGCCAGAACCTGGCCACGCTCGATCTGGGTACGGTCAACACCACGCAGCAGAGCGCCGATGTTATCGCCAGCCTCAGCGAAGTCCAGAGACTTACGGAACATTTCCAGACCGGTGATGGTGGTGCTCAGACGATCGGGCTTGATGCCGACGATCTCCATTGCATCGCCAACCTTGGCCATACCACGCTCAACACGACCGGTAGCAACAGTACCACGGCCAGAGATGGTCATGACATCCTCGATGGGCATCAGGAAGGGCTTGTCCTCCTCACGATCGGGGTTGGGGATATAGGTATCGACAGCGTCCATCAGCTCCTTGATGCAAGCATACTCGGGAGCATCGGGATCCTTAGAGTCAGACTCCAGAGCCTTCAGAGCGGAACCACGAATGATCGGGGTGTCGTCGCCCGGGAAGTCGTACTCGGACAGCAGCTCACGGATCTCCATCTCGACCAGATCCAGCAGCTCTTCGTCATCGACCATATCGCACTTGTTCATGAAGACAACGATATAGGGCACGCCGACCTGACGAGCCAGCAGGATGTGCTCACGGGTCTGGGGCATGGGACCGTCGGTAGCAGCAACGACCAGGATAGCGCCGTCCATCTGAGCAGCACCAGTGATCATGTTCTTGACGTAGTCAGCATGGCCCGGGCAGTCAACGTGAGCATAGTGACGAGCGTCGGTCTGATACTCAACGTGAGCGGAGTTGATCGTGATACCACGAGCACGCTCCTCAGGAGCCTTATCGATGTTGGCGTAGTCCATGAAGTCTGCGTCACCCTTCAGAGCCAAGTACTTGGTGATAGCAGCGGTCAGAGTGGTCTTGCCGTGGTCAACGTGACCGATGGTGCCGATGTTAACATGCGGCTTAGAACGGTCGAACTTTGCCTTTTCAGCCATTGGAATATCCTCCCTTAAATTAGGTTTTGATATTGGTTACAACAGTCCTGCTAATACAGAATTGCATTGCAAAACTATTCTACTAGATTCCACCTGTAAAATCAAGTGTTTTACAGGAAATTTTGCCGGAGCTACACTACCCCGGCAAAATCTTTATCCGTTTTTCAACGATCAGCCCTTAGTGCGGCCTGCGATGATCTGATCAGCGATGTTCTTAGGCACCGGCTCGTAGTGAGACGGCTCCATGACATACTGGCCACGGCCCTGGGTCTTGGAACGCAGGTCGGTGGCGTAGCCGAACATCTGAGCCAGAGGAACGAATGCGTTGACACGCTGGGTGCCAGCCATTGCCTCCATGCCCTGGATCTGACCACGGCGAGCATTCAGATCGCCGATGACATCGCCCAGATACTCATCGGGAACGATGACAGCGACCTTCATGATGGGCTCGGTGATGATAGGATCAGCCTTGCGCATAGCATCCTTGAAGGCCATAGAACCTGCAATGGAGAAGGCCATCTCAGAGGAGTCGACCTCATGATAAGAACCATCCCACAGGGTGACCTTGACGTCAACAACAGGATAGCCTGCCAGAACGCCGGACTTCATAGCACCCTGGATACCGTTGTCGATAGCCGGGATGTATTCCTTCGGGATAGCGCCGCCAACGATGGCGTTGACGAACTCATAACCCTTACCGGGCTCGTTGGGCTCGATCTTGATCTTGACGTGACCGTACTGGCCCTTACCACCAGACTGACGAGCGTACTTGGTCTCCTGGTTGGCCTCCTTGCGGATGGTCTCACGGTAAGCGACCTGAGGTGCGCCGACATTAGCCTCGACCTTGAACTCACGGAGCAGACGGTCGACGATAATCTCCAGATGGAGCTCGCCCATGCCGGCGATGATGGTCTGACCAGTCTCTTCGTCGGTGTAGGTCTTGAAGGTAGGATCCTCTTCGGCCAGCTTTGCCAGCGCGATGCCCATCTTCTCGTTGCCGGCCTTGGTCTTAGGCTCGATGGCGACGCGGATAACGGGCTCGGGGAACTTCATGGACTCCAGAATGATGGGATGATTCTCATCACACAGAGTATCACCAGTGGTGGTGTTCTTCAGACCAACGACAGCAGCAATATCACCTGCGTAGCAGCAGTCGATATCCTTGCGGTGGTTGGAGTGCATCTGCAGGATGCGGCCCATACGCTCCTTGCTGTCCTTCACGGAGTTGTAGACAGTAGTACCTGCCTCGACCTTACCGGAGTAGACACGGAAGTATGCCAGCTTACCAACGAAGGGGTCGGTAGCGATCTTGAAGGCCAGAGCTGCGAAGGGAGCGTCGTCGGAAGACGGACGGGTCTCCTGCTCTTCGGTCTCAGGATTCACACCCTTGATGTCCTCGACATCGGTAGGTGCGGGCATATAGTCAACGATAGCGTCCAGCAGCTTCTGCACGCCGCGGTTCTTGTAGGAAGAACCACAGACAACGGGGACCAGAGTGTTCGCAATAGTCTCTTTGCGGATAGCAGCCTTCAGTTCCTCACGGGTGATCTCCTCACCCTCGAGGTACTTCTCCATGAGCTCTTCGTCGTTCTCGGCAACAGCCTCAACGAGGATGTTGCGATACTCCTCAGCCTGCTCACGCATATCCTCGGGGATAGGCTCGGTGCGCATATCGTTGCCCATATCGTCGTAGTAGACCTCAGCGTTCATATCGACCAGGTCAACGATACCACGGAAGGTATCCTCCTGACCGATGGGCAGCTGAATGGCCACGCCGTTGGCGTGCAGACGATCGTGCAGCATCTTGATGCAGCGGAAGAAGTCAGCACCCATGGTGTCCATCTTGTTGACGTACACCATACGGGGGACTTTGTACTCATCAGCCTGACGCCAGACGGTCTCAGACTGAGGCTCGACACCGCCCTTAGCAGCCAGAACGGTCACAGAACCGTCCAGGACGCGCAGAGAACGCTGGACCTCAACAGTGAAGTCAACGTGGCCCGGGGTGTCGATGATATTGATGCGGTGACGATTCTTCTTGAATGCAACAGGGTCCTTCTGAGTCTCAGAGTGGCTCCAGTAGCAAGTGGTAGCTGCGGAGGTGATGGTGATACCACGCTCCTGCTCCTGAACCATCCAGTCCATGGTAGCGCCGCCGTCGTGAACCTCGCCGATCTTGTGGTTGATGCCGGTGTAGTACAGAATACGCTCGGTAGTGGTGGTCTTACCAGCATCGATGTGGGCCATAATGCCGATATTTCTCGTCATCTGAAGAGAAACTTCTCTGGGAGTAGCCATGAAATTAACCTCCTACAGAACAGATCAATAACGGAAATGAGCGAAAGCCTTGTTGGCCTCGGCCATCTTGTGGGTATCCTCGCGCTTCTTCACGGCGTTGCCGGTGTTGTTGGCAGCATCCATGATCTCAGCAGCCAGGCGCTGGGCCATGGTCTTCTCACCACGGCTGCGGCTGTAAGCAGTCAGCCAGCGCAGGCCCAGAGTCTCGCGGCGAGCGGGGCTGACCTCCAGGGGGACCTGGTAGTTAGCGCCGCCAACACGGCGGGTCTTGCACTCGAGGCTGGGCATGATGTTCTCCATCGCCTTCTCGAAAGTCTCGAGAGGATCGTTGCCAGTCTTCTCCTGAATCATGGAGAAAGCCTCGTAAACGATCTTCTGAGCGACGCCCTTCTTGCCGTCCAGCATGACGCTGTTGACCAGACGGGTGACCATCTTGGAATTGTAAATAGGATCAGCTAAGACATCGCGCTTAGCAATGTTACCTCTTCTAGGCATCTTTCTTCCCTCCTTCACAGAATGATATCATCGGTACTCGAAAGTAATAAAACTCCCGTTGTGTCACAAAGAGCTGACCTTACATAAACTGTTGCCCTCCGCACGTTTCTGCGGACTTGTTATTTATATAATGGAAAGCCGTTTATGGCGGTTCGTTCCTCAATTACTTCTTTGCAGCACCGGCCTTAGGACGCTTTGCGCCGTACTTGGAGCGGGCCTGATTACGGCCTGCAACACCCTGGGTATCCAGAGTACCACGGATGATGTGGTAACGCACACCGGGGAGGTCCTTAACACGACCACCACGGATCAGCACGACGGAGTGCTCCTGCAGGTTATGGCCGATACCGGGAATGTAAGAGGTGACCTCGATACCATTCGTGAGGCGGACACGGGCGACCTTACGCAGAGCAGAGTTAGGCTTCTTGGGGGTCATGGTACGGACTGCAGTGCAGACACCGCGCTTCTGGGGGCTGTTCAGATCAGAATACTGTTTCTTCTGAGAGTTGTAAGTCTTCAGCAGTGCGGGAGCAGTGCTCTTCGTAGCCAGGACCTGACGGCCTTTGCGTACAAGCTGGTTAAAAGTAGGCATTGGTTTTCTCCTTTCTTAATGATGAACATCGGATGTTTTCCGACTTTTTTGCCGCACTATCCCTGTGTGGGACGCGCAACAGTTATATAATACCCGTTTTCATCAGGAATGTCAACAGTTTTTCCAATATTTTTTTGTTTTATTCGCCGAAAGGTTTTTTGCTGTCCTTTAGGGCAAAAAATCGTTCTCTCAAGCCTCTTCCAAAGGGAGAGCCTTTCGTTCCTGCTTCCATAAAAAGAGCCGCCTTCACGGATACTCTCCACAAAAGCGGCTCTCATATTTACTCTAAGAGAACTGTGACGGGAAGCTTACTGCCGTGCGGCAGCTGCCAGCTCAGCGGCGACCTCGGCGTCGCGCTCTTCCTCACGGCGCTTCAGGTCCTCACGCACCTCCGGGAGACCGGTACCTGCGGGGATGAGCTTACCGATGATGACGTTCTCCTTCAGACCGGCCAGCGGATCGACCTTGCCCTTGATGGCGGCCTCGGTCAGCACGCGGGTGGTCTCCTGGAAGGAGGCGGCAGACAGGAAGGACTCGTTTGCCAGAGCAGCCTTGGTGATGCCCAGCAGCACCTGCTGATACTCGACCAGCTTGATGCCCTGCTCACCGGCGTCGATGCGCTTCTGCAGCTCGGCGTTGATGTTCTCGACTTCCAGACGGTTTGCCAGAGCACCGCCGATGAGGTCGGAAGAACCGGAGTCGGTCACACGGACCTTGCGGCACATCTGACGGACGATGACCTCGATATGCTTATCGTTGATCTCAACGCCCTGCAGACGGTAGACCTTCTGGACCTCGCTGATGAGGTAGTTCTGAACATCGCTCAGACCCTTGATGGCCAGGATGTCCTGAGGATACAGGACGCCTTCACGGGTGATGATGTCGCCCTTCTCCACGCGGTCGCCCGGCATCACGCGTGCGTGCTGGGTGAACGGGATGGAGTAGCTCTTGACGACCTCAGCGCCGTTCTCGTCCTTGCCAGTGACCTTGACGACGACGTTCTTCTTGGTATCGTCGTGAGAGACGACACCGGAGATCTCGCTCATGATGGCCATGCTCTTGGGACGGCGGCTCTCGAACAGCTCCTCGACACGGGGAAGACCCTGAGTAATATCTTCAGCAGATGCGATACCGCCGGTATGGAAGGTACGCATGGTCAGCTGAGTACCGGGCTCGCCGATGGACTCTGCAGCGATGACGCCGATGGACTCGCCCAGCTGGACGGGCTCACCGTTTGCCATATCGCTGCCGTAGCAGTGTGCGCAGACGCCGATCTTGGCGCGGCAGGTCAGCAGGCTGCGGATCTTCAGCTTGGTGATGCCTGCGGCCTCGATGTCGTTTGCATCGTAGAGGTCGATCATCTTGCCTTCGGGAACGATAACCTTGCCGGTGACGGGGTCGAGGACATCGCCCACGGCATAACGGCCGATGATACGCTCACGGAAGCTCTCGATCTTCTCCTTGCCCTCGTGGATCTCGGAGACCCACAGGCCGTCGGTGGTGCCGCAGTCGATCTCGCGGACGATGACTTCCTGAGAGACATCGACCATTCGACGGGTCAGGTAGCCGGAGTCAGCGGTACGCAGAGCGGTATCGGCCAGACCCTTACGAGCGCCACGAGCGGAAACGAAGTATTCCAGGATATTCAGACCTTCGCGGTAGTTCGCACGAATGGGCATCTCGATGGTCTTACCGGCAGTGTTTGCCAGCAGGCCGCGCATACCGGCCAGCTGCTTGATCTGGTTCATAGAACCACGAGCACCGGAGTCTGCCATCATGAAGATCTCGTTGTCCTCGGGCAGGTTTGCCGCCAGAGCCTTGGAGACCTTATCGGTGGTAGCCTGCCAGATGTTGATGGTCTGGGAGTAGCGCTCGTTCTCGGAGATCAGGCCGCGGTTGAACAGCTTGCTGACCTGAGAGACCTGCTTGTCGGCGTCGGCGATCAGCTCGTCCTTCTGGGGCGGGATGACAGCGTCACAGACAGCGACGGAGATAGCGGACAGCGTAGAGTACTTGTAGCCCTGTGCCTTGATGGCGTCCAGCATCTTTGCACACTTGCGGCTGCCGTTGCGGGTCATGCAGCGGGAGATGATGTCGGGCAGGGTCTTCTTGGTCACGCGGAAGCTGACCTCGTACTCCAGCCAGTGCTCAGGGTCGGTGCGGTCGATATAGCCCAGATTCTGAGGCACGGGGTTGTTGAAGATGATGCGGCCGACGGTGGCGTCCACCAGACCGGTGCGCTCCACGCCGTCGATGACCATGGTGCGGCGCACCTTGATGGGTGCGTGCAGGGTGACGATGTGCTCAGCGTAAGCCATCAGAGCCTCGTTCTCATCGCGGAACACCTTGCCTGCGCCCTCTTCGTTCTCACGAACGGTGGTCAGGTAGTAGCTGCCCAGGATCATATCCTGCGTAGGAACGGTGACAGGTGCGCCGTCAGAGGGCTTCAGCAGGTTGCCGGAAGCCAGCATCAGCATCTTGGCCTCGCGGCAGGCATCCTCGCCCAGGGGCAGATGGACTGCCATCTGGTCGCCGTCGAAGTCGGCGTTGAATGCGGTACAGGCCAGGGGGTGCAGCTTGATGGCACGGCCCTCGACCAGCACGGGGTTGAATGCCTGGATGCCCAGACGGTGCAGGGTAGGTGCGCGGTTCAGCAGGACGGGGTGGCCCTTGATGACAGTCTCAAGGCTGTCCCAGACCTCGGGCTTTGCGCGCTCGACCATCTTGCGGGCAGACTTGATGTTGTTGGCAACACCCTTCTCGACCAGATCCTTCATGACGAAGGGCTTGAACAGCTCCAGAGCCATCTCCTTGGGCAGACCGCACTGGTCCATCTTCAGCTCAGGGCCGACGACGATAACGGAACGGCCAGAGTAGTCAACACGCTTGCCCAGCAGGTTCTGACGGAAGCGGCCCTGCTTGCCCTTCAGCAGATCGGAAAGGCTCTTCAGTGCGCGGTTGTTGGGGCCGGTGACGGGACGGCCGCGGCGGCCATTATCGATGAGGCTGTCAACTGCTTCCTGCAGCATACGCTTCTCGTTGCGCACGATGATGTCAGGAGCGCCCAGCTCCAGCAGGCGGCGCAGACGGTTGTTGCGGTTGATGACGCGGCGGTACAGGTCATTCAGGTCGGAGGTGGCGAAGCGGCCGCCGTCCAGCTGGACCATGGGGCGCAGGTCAGGCGGCAGCACGGGCAGCACGTCCATGACCATCCACTCGGGGCGGTTGCCGGAAACGCGGAAAGCCTCGACGACTTCCAGACGCTTCAGGATACGCACCTTCTTCTGGCCGGAGGACTTCTCCACCTCGGCAGTCAGCTCAGCGCTGAGCTGGTCGAGGTCGATCTCCTTCAGCAGGTCCTGAACGGCCTCAGCACCCATAGCAGCCTCGAACTCGTCGCCGTAGCGCTCGCGCATCTCGCGGTACTCTTTCTCGGTCAGCAACTGCTTCTTTTCCAGCGGGGTCAGACCGGGGTCGGTGACGATATAGCTTGCAAAGTAGAGGACCTTCTCCAGCAGGCGGGGGCTGATGTCCAGCATCAGGCCGATGCGGCTGGGGATACCCTTGAAGTACCAGATGTGGCTCACAGGAGCGGCCAGCTCGATGTGGCCCATACGCTCACGGCGGACCTTGGCCTTGGTCACCTCGACGCCGCAGCGGTCGCAGATCTTGCCCTTATAACGGATGCGCTTATACTTGCCGCAGTGGCACTCCCAGTCCTTGGTAGGTCCAAAAATGCGCTCGCAGTACAGACCGTCGCGCTCCGGCTTCAGGGTGCGGTAGTTGATGGTCTCAGGCTTCTTCACCTCGCCATAGCTCCAGTTGCGGATCTGGTCAGGAGAGGCAAGGCCGATTTTGATCGAATCGAAGACGTTGTTTTCCATGAAACGAACCCTTTCTTAATCTTTATAGTCTCGATGATAACAGTTGACGTTGGAAGACCCGCTGCCCTCCCCTGCCCTGCGGCGGCAGCACGCGCACCGCGCAGGGAAACACAGCTTTCTCAAAGGGGCCTTATTATTCGTCGATGTTCACTTCGTCAGAAGCGGACTCTGCAGCGGCAGAGTTGTCATCCTCCAGCACGGAGGGATCATCGAAACCAGCATCGGCGTCCTTGATGGTGTAATCGTTCAGCAGCTCGTTCTCGTTGGCGACAGTCTCGGTGCCGGCAACATCACGCATATCGAAGCCGGTCTCTTCGTCGTCGAAGTTCTGGCGCATGTCGATCTCGTTGCCTTCCTTGTCCTGGACCACGACGTCCAGACCCAGAGACTGCAGTTCCTTGAGCATGACGCGGAAGGACTCGGGGATGCCCGGCTGCGGGATGGGCTCGCCCTTGACGATGGCCTCGTAGGTCTTGACACGGCCCTCGACGTCATCGGACTTGACGGTCAGGATCTCCTGCAGGGTGTAAGCAGCACCGTAAGCTTCCAGAGCCCAGACCTCCATCTCGCCGAAGCGCTGGCCGCCGAACTGGGCCTTGCCGCCCAGAGGCTGCTGGGTGACCAGAGAGTAGGGGCCGGTGGAACGGGCATGGATCTTATCATCAACGAGGTGATGCAGCTTGAGGTAGTACATATAACCGACGGTAACGCGGTTATCGAACTTCTCACCGGTACGGCCATCGTAAACGGTGGTCTTGCCGTCGCGGTCCAGCTCGATCTTGGAGAAGTCGATGATGTGGCCCTTCTCGCCCATCAGCTTGGGGAGCTTGGTGGGATATGCAGGAGCATTCTCGCCGTGCCACATCTCGCGGGCGGTATCGAAGGTATCGCCGATGTCAGCCTCGCGGGCGGAGTCGAAGACGGGGGTCATGACCTTGATGCCGCAGGCCTTGGCAGCGTAGCCCAGGTTGACTTCCAGCACCTGACCGATGTTCATACGGGAAGGAACGCCCAGGGGGTTCAGCACAATGTCCAGCGGAGTGCCGTCGGGCAGGTAGGGCATATCCTCCTGCGGCAGGATGCGGGAAACGACACCCTTGTTGCCGTGACGGCCTGCCATCTTATCGCCGACGCTGATCTTGCGCTTCTGAGCGATGTAGCAGCGGACGACCTCGCGCACACCGGGCTGCAGCTCGTCGCTGTTCTCCGGGGTGAAGACCTTGACGTCCACGATGATGCCGTACTCGCCGTGAGGCACACGCAGAGAGGTGTCACGCACCTCGCGGGCCTTCTCGCCGAAGATGGCACGGAGCAGGCGCTCCTCAGCGGTCAGCTCGGTCTCGCCCTTCGGGGTGACCTTGCCGACCAGAATATCACCGCTCTTGACCTCGGCGCCAATGCGGATGATGCCGCGCTCGTCCAGGTCCTTCAGAGCATCCTCAGAGACGTTGGGGATGTCGCGGGTGATCTCTTCGGGTCCCAGCTTGGTGTCGCGGGACTCGGTCTCATATTCCTCAATGTGGATAGAGGTGTAAACGTCCTCACGGACGATCTTCTCGTTCAGCAGGACGGCGTCCTCGTAGTTGTAGCCCTCCCAGGTCATGAAGCCGATGAGGGCGTTCTTGCCCAGAGAGATCTCGCCGTTGCGCATTGCGGGGCCGTCGGCCAGCACCTGACCGGCCTTGACGTTCTCGCCCACCTCGACGATGGGGCGCTGGTTGATGCAGGTGCCTGCGTTGGAGCGGGCAAACTTGACCAGAGAATAGTTGTCCACGGTGCCCTGAGCGTTGCGCACCTCGACATGGTCAGCGTCCACCTTCTCAACGATACCGTCGTTCTTTGCCAGAACAGCGGTGCCGGAGTCGGTAGCAGCCTTGTACTCCATACCGGTAGCAACGATGGGCTGCTGGGTGACCATCAGAGGCACTGCCTGACGCTGCATGTTGGAGCCCATCAGAGCACGGTTACAGTCATCGTTCTCCAGGAAAGGGATGCAGGCGGTAGCGACAGAGACCATCATGCGGGGCGAGACGTCCATATAATCGACCTTCTCGGCGTCGATCTCCAGAATGTCGTCGCGGCGGCGGGCAGAAACGCGGGCGCGCTTGAAGTGCTTGGTCTCGTCCAGAGGCTCGTTGGCCTGAGCAACGACGTACTCGTCCTCGACGTCAGCGGTCATATACTCGACCTCGTCGGTGACGACCTGGTCGATGAGGCGGCCCTTCTCGTCGTAGGTCTTCTTGACCTTGCGGTAAGGAGCCTCAACGAAGCCGTACTCATTGATCTTGGCGTAGGATGCCAGATAGGAGATCAGACCGATGTTGGGGCCTTCAGGAGTCTCGATGGGGCACATACGGCCATAGTGGCTGTAGTGGACGTCGCGGACTTCGAAGCCTGCGCGGTCACGGCTCAGACCGCCGGGGCCCAGAGCAGACAGACGGCGCTTGTGGGTCAGCTCAGCCAGAGGATTGTTCTGGTCCATGAACTGAGACAGCGGAGAAGAACCGAAGAACTCCTTGATGGCGGCGACCACAGGGCGGATATTGATGAGAGCCTGCGGAGTGATGACGCTCTGGTCCTGGCTCTGCAGGGTCATGCGCTCACGGATGACGCGCTCCATGCGGGAGAAGCCGATGCGGAACTGGTTCTGCAGCAGCTCACCGACGCTGCGGATGCGGCGGTTGCCCAGATGGTCGATGTCATCGGTGGTGCCGATGCCGTGGCCCAGGCCGTTCAGATAGTTGATGGAAGACAGGATGTCGGTCACGGTGACGGTGCGGCCGATGAGCTGGTCGTGGTTGCGGCGCAGCAGCTCCTTCTGCTCTTCCACGTCCGAAGTGGTGTCGAGGATCTTCTTGATCTCCTCAAAGGAGCAACGCTCGTTGATGCCGCACTCCTTGACATCGAAGGAGAAGAAGCCCTGAGCGTCAACACAGCCATTGGTGATGACCTTGACCTTCTTGCCCTCGACGTTCAGCACGACGATGTTGACGCCGGCGTTGTCAGCGGCCTCAGCCAGCTGACGGGTGATCTTGGCATCCTTCTCGATGAGCAGTTCGCCGGTCAGAGGAGCGACGACGTTCTCGGCGGCGATGTAGCCGGTGATGCGGCGCGCCAGAGACAGCTTCTTGTTCATCTTATAACGACCGAACCGGGACAGATCGTAGCGGCGGGGGTCGAAGAAGAGCATATTGAGCTGGCTGGTAGCGGACTCCACCGTGGGAGGCTCACCGGGGCGCAGCTTGCGGTAGACTTCCAGCAGGCCTTCCTCGGTGTTCTTGGTGGTATCCTTTTCCAGAGTAGCAAGGATGCGCTCATCCTCGCCGAAGTAGTTCAGGATGTCCTCGTTGGAAGACAGGCCCAGTGCGCGGCAGAGCACGGTGACGGGCAGCTTGCGGTTCTTATCGATACGGACATAGAACACGTTGGAAGCGTCGGTCTCGTACTCCAGCCAGGCGCCGCGGTTGGGGTTCATGGTGGCGCTGTACAGGTCATTGCCCACCTTATCGTGATCATGGCCGTAGAATACGCCAGGAGAACGGACCAGCTGGCTGACGATGGCGCGCTCTGCACCGTTGATGACAAAGGTGCCGGCGTCGGTCATCAGGGGGAAGTCGCCCATGAAGATCTCCTGGTCCTTCACCTCGCCGGTCTCCTTGTTCAGCAGACGGGCGGTGACGCGCAGGGGTGCTGCATAGGTCACGTCGCGCTCTTTGCACTCTTTGATGCTGTACTTGGGCTCTTTATCGAGACGGAAGTCCACGAAGCTCAGTGCCAGATTGCCGGTGTAGTCCTCAATGGTGCCGATGTCGTGGAAGACCTCTTTCAGGCCCTCGTCCAGGAACCACTGATAAGAGTTCTTCTGGACCTCGATGAGGTTCGGCATACTGATGACTTCGTCGATGTGGGAGAAGCTCATGCGCTCGGTCTTGCCGAGCTTGACGGGCTTGACTTTCATCATAAAATCAACCACTCCTTACTTTTATACTCTACGGATGTTGCAAAATGCAGGTCGAATTTGAGCAGACACACATAATTCGGCCTGCACCGCGCGCAGAAGTCCGGCGTTTTGCACAAACTTTTCGGTGGAACCCGTTCCGCTCATGCTGCGCAAACTCCCTTTTTGGCGCACTAGGCCATTATGTGATACTAATGCAGTATACACCCTAAAACCCCTGTTGTCAAGCCATTTTTCCGTTTTGATGCAAAAAAATTCCCGGACGCCCTCTTTTATCGGACACCCGGAAACGTGTATGCTTTGCGTGATTTTGGGGTTGATTTTTTTGTTTTTTACGTTCCAGACAAAAACACCCTTGTGCATTTTGTCACCATTTACTCTTGCAATGCAGTTTATTCATCCAGATAATCCCGCAGGCGCTTGGCCCGGCTGGGGTGGCGGAGCTTGCGCAGGGCTTTGGCCTCTATCTGGCGCACCCGCTCCCGGGTGACGTTGAACTCCCGGCCCAGCTCTTCCAGCGTCCGGGCGCGGCCATCCTCCAAACCGAAGCGGAGGGCGATGACCCGCTCTTCCCGGGGCGTCAGGCTCTTGAGCACATTCATCAGCTCCCGGCGGAGCAGCTGCCGCCCGGCCTCGTCGGCGGGGACGCCTGCCTCATCGTCCTGGATGAAGTCCTCGAGGTGGGCGTCCTCTTCCTCCCCCACCGGCGTCTCGAGGCTGATGGGGTCCTGAGCCAGCTGTATCAGCTCCCGCACCCGGGCGGGCTCCATGTCCAGCTGGGCGGCGATCTCCTCGGCGGTGGGCTCCCGGCCTGTGCGGCGCAGCAGCTCTCCTGCCGTCTTCTTCACCCGGTTGATGCTCTCCACCAGATGCACCGGGATGCGGATGGTGCGGCCCTGGTCGGCGATGGCCCGGGTGATGGACTGGCGTATCCACCAGGTGGCGTAGGTCGAGAACTTGAAGCCCCGGTCCGGCTCGAACTTCTCCGCCGCCTTCATCAGGCCGAGGTTGCCTTCCTGGATCAAATCGAGGAAGGGCAGGCCCCGCCCGGCATACCGCTTTGCCACCGAGACGACGAGGCGGAGGTTCGCTTCGCTGAGACGGCGGCGGGCGTCCTCGTCCCCTGCCTGCGCAGCACGGGCAAGGGCGGCTTCCTCTTCCGCCGAGAGCAGCGGTACCCGGCCGATCTCTTTCAGATAGGTCTTCACCGGGTCGTCCAGCGCCACGCCTTCGGCAGACAGCTCATGCTCGAGCTTTCCGATCTGCTCTTCGTCCAGAAGCGGCAGCTCTGTCTCTTCCTCGGCCACCTGCACGCCCCGCATCTCCAGTGCGGCATACAGTTCGTCCAGCCCCGCCGGGTCGAAGTCCTGCTCTTCCATGGCACGACTCACCTGCTCGGGCGTCAGGACATGGCGGCGGGCGCGTCCCGCCAGCATCTTCGCCATTTCTTCCGTCTGTGACATTTTCTGCATCTGTGCTTCTCCTTCCGGCCCCAGCCGGTGGAGAGATCAGACCGAATCTTCTGCGTCAGCAGTTCCCTGCTTTTGTTCCCGCATCGACTGGAGATACTGTTCAATATCGTTGGTTGACATACTGGCGGCGCGGCTGGCCACGGGAGTCCCCCGGGCAATGCGTTCCAGATAGAGCTTGATGTCCTCCGGCGTACAGTTCACATCGCTGTATTGTGCCGCAAGACGGCTCAATTCATTCAGAGCTTCCTCGCTGACAAAGGCCCGCAGGGTGGCGAGGCTCACCTCCACCCCCTGCTCCTTGCAGCGGAGCATGGCTTCGTACAGCTCCTTCTGCTGGGGCTGCAAAAACTGTTCCGGCCTGAGCTGGGCGCTCACCTTATCGATATAGCCCGGCTCCCGCAGCATGGCGGCAAGAAGCCGCTGCTCTGCGCTGGCCATGCCCAGTGCGCCCCGGCCTGCGCCGTAGGGGACTTTGATCCGGTCCATTTCGCCCTCTTTCAGGCGGGCGCGGTTCTGCTCCCGGCGGCGCCTGCTGCCCGCTTTCTTCACGGCGTCGGCCAGCTGGGCCATGATGGCAGTCTTGGAGATGTTCGTCTCCTCGGCCAGACGCCCGGCGTAGACCTCCTGCTCGGTGGGGTTGGAGCGCTGCGCCAGCATCTCCACCGCTTCCTTGACGTACTCGAGACGCTGAGCATCCTGTTTGAGGTCGTACTGACTGCGCAGACGGCCCAGCCGGAAGTCCAGCGCATTGCCCACGCCGTCCAGCAGGGCTTTGAAGCGGTCGGCACCGTATTTCTTGATGTACTCGTCCGGGTCTTTCGCGCCCGGGATCTGCAGCACGCCCACCCGCACCGGGCTGTTACGGAACAGTTCCAGCGAGCGGAGGGTGGCTTTCTGGCCCGCCTCGTCGGAGTCGTAGCTGAGGATGACCTCATCGGCATACTGGCTGATGAGCTTGACCTGGTCGGGCGTCAGGGCCGTGCCGCAGGCGCAGACAGCGGTGTCGATGCCCGCCTGATGCATAGAGATGACATCCATGTAGCCCTCGCAGAGGACGTACCGATGGGAAGCGCTCCGCTTTGCGATTTGGAGCGCGAACACCGTGTCCGACTTGTGGTAGACCAGCGTTTCGGGGCTGTTGACGTACTTGGGCTTGGAGTCGTCCAGCACACGGCCACCGAAGGCGATGATGTTGCCCCGCAGATCGAAGATGGGGGTCATGACCCGCCGCCAGAACAGGCAGTAGATGCGGCCCGACTGGCTGCGCTTGAACAGGCCGCTGGCGTCCAGCTCCTGCTGGTTGTAGCCCTTGTCCCGGAGATGCTGGTAGAGCGCCTGCCCGTCGTCGGGGGCGTAGCCCAGCCCGAAGCGGTTGATGGTCTTGTCGTCGAGGCCTCGCCGACGCCAGTAGGCACGGGCCTGCCGGGCCTCCTCCACGGTGGAGTTGAGGCAGGCGTGGAAGAAGCGGGCCGCGTCCTTGTTCATGGTGAGGATGCGGCTGCGCAGACGGCCCGTCTTGTCGTCCTCGGTGGGCTCGGGCATACCGGCCCGCTGGGCCAGCAGCTTGACGGCCTCCACGTAGTCGATGCTGTTTATCTTTTTGGTAAAGGTCACTGCATCGCCGCCTGCACCGCAGCCAAAGCAATAGAAGCTCTGGGTGTCCGGATAGACGTAGAACGAGGGGGTCTTCTCGCTGTGGAAGGGACACAGACCGCCGTAGAGCCGGCCCTTCCGCTTGAGCTGGACATAGCCGCCCACCAGCTCCACGATGTCGGTGCGGCGGGTCAGCTCTTCAATATATTCGTGTGGGATCATAAAGATGTTCGGCGCTCCTTTTTACAAAACGTGCCACTTGCGCGGCACAAAGACGTCCTCAAAGGTCCGGATGGCAAATTCGTCGCTCATGCCGCTGATATAGTCGGTGACGGCCCGCTCGGGGTTGTCCTGATAGGCCAGCTGGACGTAGAAGTTGGACATCTGGTCCACATGGGCCAGATAATACTCGTACAGCTCCCCGATGACCTTGTCCACCTTCTGCTCCTCGGCCTTAGCGGTCTTGTCCACATACACGGTGGCATACATGAAGTCCCGCAGGGCGAGGAAGGCTTCATTCTCCTCCGCGCCGACCCCCACATCCCCATCGCTGTGGGCGAGGATGCTGTTTATCATGGTGGTGATGCGAGCGGACTTCGTCTGGCCCAGCACGGCAGTGCAGTCCTTCGGCAGGGTGGCCGGGTCCAGCACACCGGCCCGGACGGCGTCCTCGATGTCGTGGTTGACGTAGGCGATCTGGTCGGCCATCCGCACGATGCGGCCCTCGGGCGTCGCGGCCCAAATGCCTTTTGTGTGAGTGACGATGCCGTTGCGCACCTCCCAGGTCAGGTTGAGGCCCTGCCCGTCCTTCTCGAGCTTGTCCACCACCCGCAGGCTCTGCATATAGTGCTTGAAGCCGCCGGGCGTGAGCTTATCCAGCGCCCGCTCTCCGGCGTGGCCGAAGGGAGTGTGGCCAAGGTCGTGGGCGAGGCTGATGGCCTCGGTCAGGTCCTCATTGAGCCGCAGCGCCCGGGCGATGGTGCGGGCGATCTGGGAGACTTCCAGCGTGTGGGTCAGGCGGGTGCGGTAGAGGTCGCCCTCCGGCGAGAGGAAGACCTGCGTTTTCTGCTTGAGCCGCCGGAACGCCTTGCAGTGGAGCACCCGGTCACGGTCCCGCTGGAACACAGGGCGGATGGGGTCCTGTTCCTCCGGCCTCTGCCTGCCCCGGCTTGCATCGCTGAACGTCGCCCACGGGGCCAGCGTCAGCCGCTCGATCTCTTCGGTGCGTGTGCGCACATCCATCCTGTGTCCCTCCTTTTTTCTCTCGTTTTCCCTCCTCTCCGCGCGCGGCCGATCCCAATGCCGCGTCTGCGGCTATTGTAACCGATTCGCCCTGTCGAAGGGGGAAAATCCATGTCTCTTCGTCAGAAAATGTTTCGACTTGTCATATGGTAATTTTTGGTATTTATCATTTTTCTGTCTGGCTTCGACGCTGCCGTGGGCGAAACCTCTCCGTCTGCATTGAATCTTCCATTTCTTAATACGTCCACTGCACCATCGCTCAGATGCAA
>NZ_JBBNIH010000128.1:0-2275 GCF_040094125.1 Faecalibacterium longum | reverse complement strand
GCAAATAAGACTGATAAGAATAAAACAGAGTGGAACGATCCTGACCCTATCTATTCCGGGGGCATCCGGGAGCAGCTCGAAGATTATTTTTATCAGGCGTTAGAGGTAGACCTTTTGCTCCGGCTCTGCCCGGATGATGAGGACACCATCTATCAGATCGTAGACCTGCTTGTGGACACCTGTTTCACCAAACGCAAGATGTTGCGGATTGCGGGAGATGACAAGCCCACCGAGGTGGTACGCAGTCGGCTGAAAAAGCTGAACGCCGACCACATCCGTTTTGTGCTGGATTCTCTGGCAGAAAACACCGCCCCGGTGCGGAACATGAAGCAGTATCTGCTGGCAATGCTCTACAATGCGCCCACCACCATGAACCTTTACTATCAGAACAAAACGAACCACGACTTTGCGCGCGGTTCACCGAAAGCGGGGTGATGTTATCGCAAAGAAAGCTACGATTATCGCAGTCACCAATCAAAAAGGCGGTGTGGGAAAAAGCACCACCTGTGAAAATTTGGGCATCGGTCTAGCGATGGAGGGCAAGAAAGTCCTGTTGGTGGACACTGATCCACAGGGGTCATTGACCATCAGCATGGGCTGGCAGCAGCCCGATGAACTGCCCACCACCCTTTCCACCCTGATGCAGAAAGCCATGAACGACCAGCCCATCCAGCCCGGCGAGGGCATTCTGCACCACGCAGAGGGCGTTGACCTGATTCCGGCAAACATCGAACTGGCAGGGCTGGAAGTAGCCCTCGTGAACAGTATGAACCGGGAGAAGATGCTGAAGCAGGTGCTGAACAGTGCCAAGCGGGAGTACGATTTTATTCTGCTGGACTGTATGCCCTCGCTGGGGATGCTGACGATTAACGCATTGGCGGCGGCAGACGCTGCCTTGATTCCTGTGCAGGCGCAATACCTGTCCGCAAAAGGTCTGGAACAGCTTTTGCAGACCGTCCAAAAGGTCCGGCGGCAGATCAACCCGAAGCTGAAAATCGAGGGTATTCTGCTGACCATGACCGACAGCCGCACCAACTACGGAAAACAGATCAGCAATCTGATCCGGCAGGCATACGGAAAGCACCTGAAGGTGTTTGAACAGACCATCCCACGCTCCGTCCGAGCAGCGGAAACCAGTGCGGCAGGCAAAAGCATCTTTGCCTATGACCCCAAGGGCAAGGTGGCAGAAGCCTACAAATCTCTTGCAAAGGAGGTGCTGGCGGATGCCGATCGACAGCGGAAACTTAGCTCTGAAAGGGCTAGATGACCTGTTTTCCACCGAAGAAAACCGACAGGAGGAACAGCGGGAGCAGGTACAGCAGATTCCCATTGACGAGTTGCACCCCTTCACCAACCACCCTTTCAAGGTGCTGGACGATGAAGCCATGACCCGGACGGTGGAGAGCATCGCACAGTACGGTGTGCTGGCTCCGCTGATTGCCCGCCCTCGCCCAGAGGGTGGCTACGAGATCATCTCCGGGCACCGCCGCCAGTATGCGGCTAAACTTGCCGGGCTGGACACCCTGCCGGTCATTGTGCGGCAGATGTCGGACGATGCTGCTGTGATATTGATGGTGGACAGCAATCTCCAACGTGAACACATCCTGCCCAGTGAGAGGGCTCTTGCCTACAAAATGAAGCTGGAAGCGATAAAAAATCAAGGTGCTAGGTCGGATTTAACTTCGCCGCAAGTTGCGGCGAAGTTCCGCAGCGATGATGCAGTTGCCAAAGACCAAGGCATAAGCGGTGATACAGTTCGACGTTATATCCGCCTGACCAACCTTATCCCGGAACTGCTGGACATGGTAGATGAAAAGAAGATCTCCTTCAATCCCGCTGTGGAGCTGTCCTATCTGAACGAAAGCCAACAGCGGGATTTTTTAGAAGCTATGGATGGTACCCAAAATGCCCCATCTGTATCGCAGGCTCAGCAACTAAAGAAGATGGCGCAGTGTGGTGAGTTCACCTATGAAAAGGCGTTTGACATTTTGGGGCAGGAAAAGAAGAGTGAGCAGGACACTGTAACTATCAAAAACGACATCCTACGAAAATACTTTCCACGCAGCTATACGCCTCGGCAAATGGAAGAAAAAATTATTCAGCTTCTGGATGCGTGGCAGAGAAAACAGCAGCGTCACAACGAACGCTGACCCGTAACGCAAGACCCGATGGGGTCTTTTTTGTTTGCAAAAATTTGGAGACTAACTATTAAAAGTCAAGCCCCAAAATGAAAAAATCCGTCTGCCGACCGCTGCCCCTGACAAACAGCATTCAA
>NZ_JBBNIH010000127.1:0-63550 GCF_040094125.1 Faecalibacterium longum | reverse complement strand
AACCGGGAAAACCTACGCAACCGGGAGGGGACCGATTATATTCGTTTTTTCATTTGAAGGGAGTAATTCATTATGATGATGCCTGCAAACTTCTCTGCTGTGAACGCAGAGGTCGTCTACGGCGGCGCTGTGGCTGACTACCTGCCCAACGCATGGACTGCTGCCAATGTCAAGCAGTTCTCCACCAACATTATCACTCTGGTCAGCAACAGCTTCTTCCAGCGTGTGATCAACGCTACTCTGGGCACCATGTTCAGCGGCAGCTGGGGCGATGACAACAAGCTGTTCGGCGACGACGGCAGCCTCACTGCTCTGTACAAGGTTGGTCGTGTTCCCGGTGGTGACGACCAGAACTTCGGCAACAAGATCATGACCACTCTGGGTCTGGCTTCTGTTGTCTACACTCTGGGCACTTCTGACGCTAAGATCTTCACTGTCAAGAATGTCGCCAGCACCAATGTCTAATCTCATCTGAGATTTTCCCAAAGAGCTATTGAAGGAGCGGCGAATCGAAAGATTCGCCGCTCCTTTTTGCTGCCTTCCTGTTACCAAACTGAGACTTTTTTCACATTTTTTTCAAAATTTAAGGGTTTATTAAAAATTGTCCTCTTGAAGAAGCCGACAGAATGTGTTATACTATGCCCAAGGTTTAGGAGACGGTACGTCAAAATCCCCTCTCCGGGCCGGTCAAAATGATCAAAGGGTAGGCGCTCCCTTCTTTTGATAGCAGCTACTCTCTGCCCCGCTTTGTCGCAGGGCAGTGCGAGGCAGAGAGTTGTATGCTGCTTTATTGGAGAAGCGGGTGAGGCGTCAGGAATGGAAGCCCTTTCTTCTTCGCCAAATCGTCCTCAGCCACAAGGCGGGCGTTTTGAAATAGAAACCACAAAGGAAGCATCTATGCGTTATACCTATGTCCGGCAGCACGACACCACAGACTGCGCTGCCGCCTGTCTCGCAATGGTGTGCCTCCATTACAAAAAGGAGATCACCATCACCCGACTGCGGGACATGATGGGTACCGACCTGAAAGGCACAAACCTGACCGGTATGGAAAAGGCAGCGCAGGAGCTGGGATTCAGCACCGCCGCCGTCCGCGTAGACCGGGAAAACTTCCTCAGCGAATTTACCACTCCCTGTATTGCACAGGTCATCACCGACGAGGGTCTGGCCCACTTTGTGACGGTCTTCAAGAAGACCACCATCAAAGACGACGGCGAGCGGCGTCGGCACATGCTCCGGCAGGAAGAGGAGCGCAAGAAGTGCGCTGACGAAGGAAAGAAGTTCAGATGCCGCGACTACGTCATCATCGGCGACCCGGCAAAAGAGCTGAAAAAAATCTCACTCGACGAGTTCTACAAGAACTTTACCGGCGTTCTGCTCCTGATGACCCCGACCTCGGAGTTCAAGGCAGGCAAGCAGAAACAGGGTAGCATGGTCAAGCGTTTCCTCGACCTGCTGCTGCCGCAGAAAAAGCTTTTCTTCTACGCCATCCTCAGCTCGGTCATCATGACCGTTCTGGGTATCGCATCCTCGATGTATAACAAAATACTGATGGATGAGATACTCCCCTACGGCTTGAAGAGCCTGTTGGTGGCTGTTATTCTGGTGTTCAGCATCGTGAGCGTCACCAGCGCACTCATCAGTATGGTGCGGCAGTGGGTGCTCATCTATCTGTCCATCAAGGTCGATATTCCCCTGATGCTGGGCTACTTCGGGCATGTTTTCAAACTGCCCATGAAGTTCTTTGCCACCCGCAAGACCGGCGAGATCACCACCCGCTACTCCGACGCCAGCACCATCAAATCGGTGTTCACCAGCATTGCGCTGAGCGTCGTGATGGATGTCGTGATGGCCTGCGTCACCGGCGTCATCCTCTTCCGGATGAATGCCACCCTCTTCTCTATTTCGATTTTCACCACCCTGCTGAGCATCCTGTTGGTGTTCATCTTCAAGCAGCCCTTCAAGCGCATCAACGAAGAGACCATGCAGCAGTCTGCTATCCTCAACAGCCAGATGATCGAGAGCCTCCGCGGCATCGAGACCGTCAAGTGCAACGCCGAAGAGGACCGTGAGCTGGAAGCTCTGGAGCGGGAATACATCAAGAGCCTGAAGATAAGCCTGCGCTCCAGCAAGATCAGCACGGTGCAGTCCCTTATCTCCACCCTCATCACCACCATCCTCGGTATGGTCACCTCTTATGTGGGTATCATGCAGGTGCTGAATGGTGAGATGACGCTGGGCGGCTATATGGCGTTCAGCACTCTTTCCTCTTACTTTACGAACCCGGTCAGCGAGCTGGTCAGTCTGCAGATGTCCATCCAGCAGGCCCAGATTTCCATCAAGCGTCTGACCGAGATCATGGATTATGAGTCCGAGCAGGACGAGACCCGCGAATACACCGAGATGGAAAAAATCGACGGTGACATTGAGTTCAAGGATGTCTCCTTCCGCTACGGCAGCCGTTCCCCGGCCCTGAGCCACGTCTCCTTCACCATCCCCTATGGCAAGAAGGTGGCACTGGTGGGCAGCAGCGGCAGCGGCAAATCCACCATCACCAAACTCCTGCTCAAGTATTATGAGCCGGAAAGCGGTACCATCAGCGTAGGCGGCGTCGATCTGGACGAGTACAGCAATGCATCCGTCCGCCGTGCCATCGCCTATGTCCCCCAGAACGTCGAGCTGTTCAGCAAGACCATCTACGACAACATTCGCATTTCCCGACCGGAAGCCAGCCTCGATGAGGTCAAGGCCGCTGCCAAGAAGGCAGATGCCCACGAGTTCATCCGCAAGCTGCCGCTGCAGTACAACACCTATCTGGAAGAAGCCGGCAACGGCCTCTCAGGCGGTGAGAAGCAGCGCCTTGCACTGGCCCGTGCCTTCCTGAAGGATGCGAACCTCTATATCCTGGACGAATCCACCAGCAGTCTGGACTTTGGCACAGAGAATACCATCTTTGATATGATCTACAACCAGCTTGCAGACCGCTCGATGCTGATCGTCGCCCACCGCCTCTCCACCATCCGTGATTGTGACCTCATCCTGGTCATGGACCACGGCGAGATCGTAGAGCGCGGCACCCACGAAGAGCTGCTGGAAAAGCAGGGCAAGTATTATGAGCTCTGGAGCCTGCAGCAGGGCATCTTCCGCGATAAGAAGCGCGGGTCGAAGCCCGCAGCCCCTGTCTCTGCCGCCAAGGTGGTGGAGGACGAGGACGATGGCGAGTCCATCACCTACTAATTCGTTGCAGCTGCGTGCGCACGCAGTTACATAAATGGCTTTTTGGCTGGATGCGCATCCGGAAACTGAGCCGACTAAATTTGTTTTTCATTCATTTGAAGGGAGTAATTCATTATGATGATGCCTGCAAACTTTACTGCTGTTAACTCTGAGGTCGTCTACGGCGGCGCTGACCTGTTCTCCATCCTGGCTGACACCACCGCTCCTGTCTGGGGCGCTGCTAACGTCAAGCAGTTCAACACCAACCTGATCACTCTGATCAGCAACTCCTTCTTCCAGAAGACTGTCAACTCCACTCTGGGCGTTATGTTCAGCGGCAACTGGGGCGATGACAACAAGATCTTCGGCGACAACGGCGCTCTGAAGAAGAACATCTACGGTGATGTCAATGGCGACGACATGACCTTCGGCAACAAGGTCATGCGTACTCTGGGCATGGCTTCTGTCGTCTACACCCTGGGCACCGCTCCTGCCAAGATCGGCTTCAACGACGCCGTTTCCGGCATTACCGACGCAGACGGTAATCTTGGTGTCTAATCAGTAACCCCTAAAATCTGAAGTGTATTTCGTTTAGTGGCTTTCGGGCCGCTGGATGATAATGCCTCGTAATGGTATGCCCGGAGGCACCTGCCTCCGGGCATACCTTATTTTTTTATTAAGTTATTTCGAAGTTTACAATTTGGACTTATTACTTTGATATAGTAATAGGTAATGGCAAGATGTAGACTTACCCGAAACGCCTCTGCTGGACTCAACCTCTCCGTCACGGCTGACGCCGTGCCACCTCCCCTAACGAGGGGAGGCTTTGGCATTCCGCAAAGCTTTGCCTCCTCGCCAGAGGCTCCCCTACCAGGGGAGCTGTCTGCGAAGCAGACTGAGAGGTTGGACAAAGGACAGCCTGACCGCAAGCCACTGACTTTCGGCCATAGCGAAACAGGAGACGCTGTATGCCTGTACATAATCTGCCCTATGACCGCCGCTTAAATTCTCGTGCAAAGCATTTGCGCCACGAGATGACCCCGCAGGAGCGTAAGCTCTGGTTTGGTTTTCTGCGTGATTATCCGATAAAAATCTATAAACAGCGTGTGATAGAATTTTTTATCGTTGACTTTTATTGCGCAGAAGCGAAACTGGTCATTGAGTTGGACGGTTCTCAACACTATACAGAACAGGGACAGCTTTACGACCACGAACGAAGCTGCATCATTGAGCAGTATGGAATTGAGGTACTGCGGTTTTCCAACCGCGAAGTAAATCGGCAATTTGAAGCGGTTTGCACTCAAATCGACCGCACGATTCAACAGCGTCTTAACACAGTAGAGTGATACGTTACATTTTACCATTGCCTATTACAAGCAATGAAACCAAGAACAGGTGGTATAAAATCATGAGAGAGATCCAGACCGCAGAAAACAAGACCCTCAAGCTGACCAATGTGGTCAGCCGCCGCATCCAGCCCGAAGAGTTCAACAATATGCAGATCGTGCTGACCCAGATGCACAACTTTATCAAAAGCAACGGCGCACAGCCCCTCGGCCCCCTTGTGCAGTGCATCAAACTGCCCGCCGGCCCCAACCCCCAGCCCGAAGTCTATATGATGCAGCAGGCCACCCAGCTCATCCCCCGCATGGAGGCCGGCTACTCCATGGACGCTGTGCTCCGCGTGCGCAACTGCCTGTACGCCCACTACGTCGGACCCATGAGCCAGAGCGGCCTTGCCTCCCAGAAGCTGAACATCATGGCTTTTGAGCACGAGCTCGAGCTGACCGGCACTGTCTACACCATCTTCGTCAATCAGGATGATGACGAGGGCGTTGTGGATACCTTTATGGAGACAAAGTAATATGACGACGACCATCCGCGACATCAACGAGCTGCAGGACCGCCGCATCATGATGGAGAAAAAGCTGCCGCCTTTTGGCTACGCGCTCATTCTCCTGACGGCTGCCCTCATCCTCTTCCTCGTGGTGTGGAGCACAAAAAACTACCGCACCTACGTCAGTCAGTCCAGCGGCTCGGTGCAGGCCGCCAACAAGACCTACATCATGTCCAGCTACTCCGGCTCCATCACCGAGCTGAACATCGCCGAGGGTACCTACGTCAATGAGGGCGACCTCATCGCTCACATCAAGAGCACCGACCTCGACATGCAGCAGGACAGCATCCAGAGCCAGCTGGACATCTACAAAAAGCAGAAGAGCCAATACGAGAAGCTGGTCAAGTCCATTCAGGACGACAAGAACTACTTCAGCGAGACGGACATTGACGACCAGCCCTACTACTACCAGTACGAGACCTACAAGAGCCAGGTTGCCCAGAAGGCTTTCGACGCCTCGCCCTATCAGGCCGCAGGCTACTCCGATGAGCAGATCAAGGCCCTGATGGAGCAGAACCAGAGCGAGGTGGAGGCCCTGTATTACTCTACCCTGCAGTCGATCTCCGCCAGCCTGACCAGTGTGCAGAGCAACATCGACAATCTGCAGAGCCAGATGGACGCCCTGAGCACCGGCGCCAACGACTACTACATCTATGCTCCCACCTCCGGCGTCATCCACATGGACACGCCCTATAAGGTGGGCATGGTGCTCAGCGCCGGCACCCCGCTGGCCACCGTCGCCAGCGAGAACAGCGACCTCGAGGTGGTGGCTTACGTCACCCTCAGCGACCGGCCGCTGCTCCATGTGGGCGACCCCTGCAAGATCGCCATCACCGGCCTGTCGGAGTATTCCTACGGCACCCTGACCGGCACCGTGACCTCCATCGACAGCGATGTGACCGCCAGCTCCTCCGGCTCCTACTACAAAATGACCATCACCCCGGACAGCACCTACGTCATCAGCAACAGCGGCGATAAGGTCGATCTGTCCAACGGTATGAGCGTCACCGCCCGCGTGGAGTACGACAAGCTGACCTATTTCGAATACGCGATGGAAGCTCTGGGCGTTCTGTTCCGCTAAGCGCTCACATCAACGCCCAAAGAGGTACGAAAGAATGAAACTGAACCTGAAAATGCTGGCCGTGAGCACCGCTCTGCTGGGCCTGCTGGCCGCCGGCGCTGCGCTTCCGGCCTCTGCAGCCGGTCCCCTGAACGCGGCCGCTGCCCTCTCTCTGCCCTGGTCCGCTGCGGCTGTGGAGAGCGTCGAGACCGGCAGCTACGCCTCCACCATGACGGTAGGGACGCAGCAGCAGCTCTCACCGGTCATTCTGCCCGCAAAGGCCGCACGCAATGCCACGGTAACTTTTATGTCCAACGACAGCACCATCGTGAACGTGACGTCTGAGGGCGTGGCGCAGGCGGTGGGCGTCGGCACGGCGCAGGTCATCGCCAGCGCAGACGGCGTGAGCTGTGTCTACACCATCACCACCGAGCTGGATGAATCCATGATCGTCAAGGAGATGGACATCACGCTGGCCTCCAGCACCATCGCTGTCGGCGAGACCACTTCCCTGTCGCTGGGCGTGCTGCCTTCCAGCGCATCGAATTACGCCAGCGTGAGCCTCAGCTCCTCGGATCCCGCTGTGGCTACCGTCAACAACTTCGGCAAAGTCACCGGTGTCGCCCCCGGCACCGCCACCATCACCGCCACCTGCGGCGATGTGAGCGCATCGGCCACTGTCAAGGTCGTCAACAGCGGCGTAGACCGTCAGTCCATCGACCTGAACACGAGCTATGTCGTCCTCAAACCGGGTGCCAGCCGCACCATCACCGGCAAAGTGACCCCGTCTTCCGCCTCCCAGTCCCTCACCTTCAAGTCCAATGACACCAAGGTGGCCACTGTGAGCGCCAAGGGCGTCATCACTGCCGTGGGTACGGGCGCGACCTCCATCGTCGTCTCCAACGGCACGGCGTCCGCTTCGGTGACGGTCATCGTCAACCGGAATGCTTCCAGCTCCGGCAATGGCGGCGGCAGCACTGACGGCAGCAACGGTGAGGTCATCACCGACCCCGTCGTGGAGGCCATCGAGGCCGACGGCACCGACGAAGTGACCTTCGCACAGCGCGAGGTCCCCACCATCACCGGCGAGATGCTGAATGCCCTCCGTCTGAACGGCAAGACCCTCGTGGTCGAGGCCGATAACTACACCATCCGCATCGCGGGCCGCGATGTAAAGAGCACCTCCGCGCAGGTGAGCACAGCCCTGAGCTTTGCCCCCTCTGAGTATGGCGTCACCTTCACCCTCAACGGCGGCGAGGCTCTGCCGGGCGTCGTTCAGGTCGAGATGACCGGCGACAACGCCGCCTACACCCGCGTCTACCTGCACAATGCCGTCAAGGGCAAGTGGCAGTTCCTCAACAGCTACAAGGATAATGTCCTCGAGGCGGACACGGCGGGCGAATACCTGCTGACCACCCAGAATCTCCGCTTCGCCCATGTGGACATGACCTTCTTCATCGCGGGCCTTGTGGTCATCGTGGGCATCATCATTGCCTACATCGTCATCAAGAAACGCTATTGGTTCTGGTAACTCTCTGAATCTTAGATAAAAAGGAAAGCCTCCCCAGCCGGGGAGGCTTTCCTTTTTTGTTCTATTTACTCCACTGTCACGCTCTTGGCCAGATTGCGGGGCTTATCGACGTCACAGCCGCGCAGGACGGCCATATAGTAGGCGAACAGCTGCAGCGGCACGATGAGCTGCAGGGGCATCAGCAGCTCGTCATAGTCGTCCAGACGTACCACATAGTCCGCCACGCCCTCCGGGACGACAACGTCCTTCGTCGTGAAGAGGATGACCCTCGCACCGCGGCTCTTGGTCTCCTTGGCGTTGGAGATGGTCTTTTCGTACACCTGCTTCTGGGTGGCCAGCGCGATGACCGGCACACCGTCGGTGATGAGGCTGATGGTACCGTGCTTGAGCTCACCGGCAGCGTAGGCGTCCGAGTGGACGTAGCTGATCTCCTTGAGCTTCAGGCTGCCTTCCAGTGAGAGGGCGTAGTCGAAGCCGCGCCCGATGAAGAAGCAGCTCTGGGTGTTGACGAAGCGGCTGGCGAGGTACTTTATCTGCTCACAGTCGGCCAGACGAGGCTGGATGACCTCACCGGCGCGGAGCAGCTCGGCGGTCAGGCGGCGGGTCTCTGCCTCGCTCAGACGGCCTCTGGCGTAGGCCAGACGGAACGCGAAGAGGTAGAGGGTGCAGAGCTGCACCATATAGGCTTTGGTGGACGCCACGGCGATCTCCGGGCCGGCGTAGGTGTAGAGGACGTAGTCCGCTGCGCGGGCGATGGAGCTGCCTACCACATTGACGACAGCCAGCACCGGCACGCCCCTGCTCTTGGCGAGGCGGAGGGCAGCCAGCGTGTCGCTGGTCTCGCCCGACTGGCTGATGATGATGACGAGGTCGTCGGGGTCGAGGATGGGGTCACGATAGCGGAACTCGCTGGCGATGTCCACCTCGGCAGGGACCCGGGCCAGCCGCTCGATGGCAGTCTTGCCCACCATACCGGCGTGCATGGCCGTGCCGCAGGCCACGAGGTGGATGTTCTTGATGCTGCGCAGCTTCTCATCGCTCAGTTCCGGGATGCGGAGGTCGGGCATACCGTTCTCCACGCGGGGGCTGACGGTGGCCGTGATCGCGGCAGGCTGCTCATGGATCTCTTTCAGCATGAAGTGGGGGTAGCCGCCCTTCTCAGCGGCTTCTTCGTCCCAGTCGGCGGTCAGCACTTCCCGCTCCACCGGCTTGCCGAAGGCGTCGTAGAACCGGATGCCGTCGGCCTTGACCACCGCCATGTCGCCCTCCTCGAGGACGCTGTAGCGGCGGGTATACTTGAGCAGGGCCGGAATATCGGAGGCCACGAAGTTCTCGCCCTCGCCCCAGCCCACAATGAGGGGACTCTCCTTCTTGACGGCGTAGATGGTGTCCGGCTCTTCCCGGAACAGCACGCCCAGCGCATAGCTGCCCCGCACCATCGCCAGCGCCTCCCGCAGGGCTGCCAGAGGGCTCTGCTTGGGCTGGGCGCAGCAGAAGTAGTCGATGAGCTTGACCAGTACTTCGGTGTCCGTCTCGCTCTCAAAGGTGACGCCCTTGGCCATCAGGTCGGCCTTCAAAGGGCCGTAGTTCTCGATGATGCCGTTGTGGACGATGCTCACGCGGGGGGTGGAGTGGGGATGGCTGTTGACGTCGCTGGGCTCGCCGTGGGTGGCCCAGCGGGTGTGTCCGATGCCGCAGAAGCTCTCGGGCAGGTTTTCTGCCTCCAGCTTGCGGCGGAGCACTTCCAGCCGGCCCTTGCTCTTGACGACGTGGATGCCGCCTTCCAGCGCCAGCGCGACGCCGGCGGAGTCATAGCCGCGGTATTCCAGCTTTTCCAGACCGTTCAGCAGCACTTCCTGAGCGCTGCGCTTACCCGAATAACCTACGATGCCACACATACAAAACACCTCCATGCCGACAGCACGGCGCGAACGCACACGGCGGCTGTCAGCCTCTTACGATCAGTCTATGTTCTTGTATGGCTTTCTTTGAAAGGATTCTGTTGCGGTATTGCTGCCGTTTTTTGCCCTTCTCTGCGGCTGGTATAAGCCCTGGAAGCTATCGCTCCCGTTTCAACCGGAGGAACACCCGCCGAAACTTTCGATGATCCCTCTCCTCGTCACCCTCACGGCTGTCACCCGCGTGGCCCGGCGCTTTTTCGTCAACTGAAGTCGTTTATCCCCTCTTTCTGCTCTTTCCGCCGCCTTCCTGAAAACAAAAACAGCTCCTTTCGGAGCTGTCAGAAGCCGACGGAAAAGGTCAGCGGTATTGTATCACAAAGTCCCACATCCGTCAATGGACGCTCAACATTTTGTGGAGCCTCGGCTGCCAGACCACTTTATAGAGCATCAGCATATTGTGGAGCGCCCGGTCATAGAGCAGGAAGGCTGTATTGCCCATGGCCAGCGTCACCAGCGAGACGGCCAGCGCCGTAGTGCGCAGCTCTTCGGCGATGCTGCCCGCCGGGACCAGCAGCAGCACCAGCCCGTACATCGCCAGGATCCCGCCGTTGCAGAGCAGCAGCTTGCAAACAGCCCGCAGCAGGGCCGGGCGTATCCGCTCGAAATAAGGCTTTGCCAACGGATAGTACCCCAGCAGGAACACAAAGGTGAGAGCCACTTCCTTGTCCGGCACGAAGAGCAGACTCAACAGGCTCACCGCGCCATAGGCCGTCAGAGCCATGGTCTTCCCGCACTCCACGCAGACTGTGGCGATGAGAAAGCTGGCCACCGCCGGAGCGATGAACATCGCAATGGGAAACACAGCCCCCAGCAGCATCAGGACCACGCTGAGCGCTGCGGCCATGCCGCAGTAGGCCATGGCCCAGCTTTTACTTTTGCGTCCCTTCATGGCAGCTCCCATTGTACCGGCTGGCTCTCAACGTCCAGCGGCTCGATGGCGTGACGGAGGCCCAAGATCATGATGTTGTCCAGCAGGGTGCGGTTGAGCTTGACGTCCAGCATCCCGTAGGCGCGGACGAGGTCGTTGACCGCAGCGAGGGCCTGCCGCCGGGCGTTTTCCCGGGCGGCGTTCCTGTCGTTGATGCCGTTGACGAGGAAGACGTTGTAGCGGCCCTTATCTTTGTCCCGGGAAAAGCTCTCCGCTTTGTCCAGCAGATAAGCGGCCCGGCCGATGCAGCTGCCGATGTAGTGCATACTTTTGCGCTGATTGGGGTCGTCGGTGGCCAGCACCGAGTAGAGCGCGCCGTAGAGGTTGCCCTTCGGCTCTGCGGCCAGCAGATAGTTCTTGGCGTTCAGGGTCATCTGGACGTTGGCCTGGTCCCGCTCCTGTACGAAGATGCGCTCCAGTGCCGGGTTCTCAGCGGCGGCCTTCCGGTAGGCTCGCCGCAGCAGGACGGTGTCCACCACCCGCCGTGCCTTTTTATAGAAGGGCAGGTCGGCCCACTGGGCATCCTGGATGCGGTGCCAGCTCAGCAGGACTTCCACCTGTGCGGCCAGCCGGATGCCCTGGGTCTGGCACATCATCTGCCGCCAGACCAGCGTACCCGGCTCCCGCATCCGCTTACAGGTGGCCGGACGGCCCGCCAGACTGTCGGCCAGTACCGCGAACAGGACGCCGTTGTAGCGCAGACCATAGCAGGAATACAGCCCATAGGTGGTGTAGAGCTGGCGGCGGACGCCGCGCTGATACCACTGATAGGTGTTGTAATCCCGGATGGTCAGCTCCGGCAGATAGGGCCGCATACGTCCCTTCATTCTGTTCATTCCTTTCGCGGGCCGCGCCGGGCGCAGCCTTTCTTGCAGGGGAAGACCGCTTCCCCACAGCTGTAGACTAGTATAATCTATTTTTCGTCAGCGTTCAACCGTTCTTTTGTAAATTCTTATAGAAAAGGCCGCACTGGAATCGATTTCAGTGCGGCCTTCTAGTGCATCTTATTTCTTTTCGAAACGCCCCGTGTGGCCGGGCTGGGTGCGCTTGCCGTCAAAGCCGCTCTTGGGCATGGGCTTTGCGGGGCGGTTCTCGAACTTGGGGGCGTTGTAGTACATATACAGCTGGCAGGGGATCATGCCGTTGTACATCTTGCGGCGCTTGTTGGCCCGCTTGCCGTAGTGGTGTTCAAAATCCATATCGGCAGTGATGGCGTAGACACCGGCGCAGGGGTGGGCCTCCATCTGCTGGCCGAGGGTGCGGGCCAGCTTGGCAGCACCCTCGATGGTGCTCATGCGCTCACCGTACGGGGGGTTGGTCAGGACGATGGCCTCGCTCCTGGCGGCGAAATCGGCCACATCGGCCACCTCGAAGTGGCAGCGCTTCTCCACGCCGGCCAGCTTGGCGTTGGCGTTGGCCAGAGCCACGGCGGCGGGGTCGATGTCGTAGCCGAAGGCCTCAAAGCCCACGTCCAGCTTGGAGTCGGCCAGAGCCTTCTGGCGCTGCTCGGCCCAGATGGCGGCAGGCACGAAGCTGTAGCGCTCGGCGGCAAAGCGGCGCTTGAGGCCGGGGGCAATGTTCATGGCCTTCTGAGCGGCCTCGATGAGCAGGGTGCCGCTGCCGCAGAAGGGGTCTTCCACAAGGCTGTCGCGGCGGACGCGGCCCAGATCGGCGATGGTAGCGGCCAGTGTCTCACGGATGGGGGCCTCCATGGAATTGCGGCGGTAGCCGCGCTTGTGCAGGCCGTCGCCGGTGGTGTCCAGCATGATCTCGCAGACGTTCTTGCGGAGCATGAAGCGGATCTTATACTCCGCGCCGGTCTCGGGCAGGCTGGTGGTGCGGTGGCCCTGCATCAGGCGCTTGACCACAGCCTTTTTGATGATGCTCTGGCAGGCCGGCACACTGGACAGCTGGCTGTTCAGCGAAGAGCCGGTGACCGGGAAGGCCGCGTCGGCAGGCAGCAGCTCTTCCCAGTGGATGGAGTAGACGCCGTCGAACAGCTCGTCGAAGGTGGTGGCTGTGTAGGTGTTCAGGAGCAGCATCACGCGCTCCACGGTGCGGAGGTTGAGGTTGGCGGCGGCGATCATATCCGCGCCGCCCCTGAAGGTCAGACGGCCATCGCTGACCCGAATGTCCTCGGCGCCGATGCGGCGCAGCTCAAAGTTGGCCGTGGACTCGCACCCGAAAAAGCAGGGGGCGATGAGTTCAAATTTTGCAGGCATTCTGGTTTCCTTTCCTGTCGGATGCGGCATGCCGCACCAAAAAACAGGCCCGCCCCGCTGGGGGCAGGCCCAAAGCTTCTTCGTCTTGTGCGGACGGCTCAGCGGCTGCCGCGGCGTCCCCGGGGTGCGTAGCCGCCGCCCCGGCGGTTGTTGGTCTCGTGGTCGAGGTCGGCCATCTTCTCTTCGCTCTGGCTCTTGAAGCGGCTCATCATGTCCTCAAAGCTCAGGTTGTCGCTCTTGGCCGGGGCCTTGGGCTGCCAGACGCGGGGCGCTGCGTCCCGTGCCGGGCCGCGTCCGCCCTGGGGACGGCCGCCCTGACCGTTGCGGCGGAAGCCGCCTTCCCGCGGGCCGTTGTTGTTGGGGCGGGGGCCGCGGCCCTCACGCGGAGCGCGGGGTGCCGGCGGCAGCAGCCGCTTGATGGACAGCGCGATCTTGCCGTCCGGTGCCACGTTGATGACCTGCACCTTCACGGTGTCGCCGTCATGCAGCACAGCTGCAATGTCCTGCACATACTCGTTGGACACCTCAGAAATGTGGACCATGCCCACGCGGCCCTCCGGCAGCGCAACGAACGCGCCAAACGGTTTTACGCCGGTGACACGGCCTTCAAAAATATTCCCTACCTCAATCGCCAAAACTCAATACTCCTTGTTGACTAATGTGTTTCCCGCCGGCCGCAAGCCGCTCGGGGCGCGGCATCAGTTGCCCGTCACATCCACGAAGATGCGCTCGTTGGCCGCCGCATAATTGTAAGAGTCCCGCGCGACCCACTCGGTCACATCGTCCGAGTCGCCGCTGAGGATGCGCTGCATCTCCTCGTTCTGGGTCTTCTGCTGGTCGATCTGCTCCTGCAGGGTGTCCAGCTCCGCTTTCTTGGAGCTGAGCGCCACCTGATTCGCGATGTACGCCGCCAGCATACTCAGCAAAAGCAGAAGGAAGAGCAGTTTCAGCACAGCGCCCACGACGGACGCCTTTCTCTTCCGCTTTTTCCGGCCCGGATTTGCCATAACACAGTGCCTCCCGTTTTCGGACAGCAGGCCCAATGCGCCTGTACTCTCACTTTGATACGTTTGAATTATACAACATACGCCGTGGTGTTGGCAAGCTCTTTTTCTGTTTTTTTGCAAGTCTTTTTTCGTTCCGCCGTACTTTGGCGGCGGCGCGGGCAGCTTTCCACGGGGCGATGCACCGGGCGGCGAGCCGCACCGGCCCCAGCAGCAGTTTCCCCGCAAAGGCTTCGGCAGCGGCGAACAGAGGCCGCAGCGCTGCCTGCACCGCCCCGGCGGCGCAGAACGCCGCCAGCGCCATATAGCCCCGCAGCTGCCCGGCCTGACTCTGGGAGACGGCATAGCTCTGCAACGCCATCAGCACGGCTCCCACAAAAAGCATATCCGGCAGGAACGCGGCCCTGCCCCGGGTGGGCAGAACGGCCCGCGCCGCGCCCAGCACACCGCCCAGCACCGCGCAGGCCGCCATCTCCTGCCCCACCGCCCCGGGCGAAAGCGCCGGGCCCATCACCGGACGAGACGGCGCAGAAAGCCGCCCGGCGTATGCTCTGCGGTGTATTCCAGCGTGTCCACCCGGCCTGTAAGCTTGACTTCGCCTTTGTCGAGGTCGAGGCTGGTGACGCTCAGCTCGGCCCCGGTGAGTTCCAGCGTCCCTTTCGAGGTGAGCATCGCCGCCCCCTCGGCGTCGCAGCGGATGACCCGCCGCACACCGGTGACGGTCAGCTTGTTCCGCCCCTCCAGGATGAGGTCATGAGGCAGCGCCTGCTCCGGCTTTGCATCCTGTTGTTTCATGACATTCCCCTCCCCTTTTCTGCCATCTTATGCAGGGCGGGGCGGGGTCATGCCGGATTTACTCAGCTTTCGGGGCGTCGTGGGCGGCTGCCAGCACGTTGTCCTGCTCGATGATCTCGTACATCTCGCGGGCCACGTCCTTGGTGCGGGGCTCCACGTCGGAGAGGACCTTCACCTTGATGGGCCGGTTGCCGAAGGTGACCTCGATGATGTCGCCGGCCTTGACGGCCTGGCTGGCCTTGGCGGTCTTGCCGTTGATGAGGATGCGGCCCGCGTCGGCCACCTCGTTTGCCACCGTGCGGCGCTTGATGAGCCGCGAAACTTTCAGATATTTGTCTAAACGCATTTCTAAACTCCTTGTATCAACCTCTCAGTCTCGCTGTCGCTCGACAGCTCCCCTAGTAGGGGAGCCTCTGGCGAAGAGGCAAAGCTTTACGATATGCCAAAGCCTCCCCTAATAGGGGAGGTGGCACGCCGTAGGCGTGACGGAGAGGTTGTTCCTCTATTAAAAAAGCCGCCGGGCCTAAAGGTTCCGGCGGCGATGGGTTTTCTCTTACAGGGTGTCCTTCAGAGCCTTGCCCGGCTTGAACACGATGCTCTTGGAAGCAGCGATGGTGATGGCCTCGCGGGTGCGGGGGTTGATGCCCTGACGCTCAGCGCGCTCACGCACCTCGAAGGTGCCGAAGCCGGAGATGGAGATCTTCTCACCCTCGGCCATGGCCTTGCCCAGTGCCTCGAATGCAGCGTTGACAGCCATCTCGGCGCTCTTCTTGCTCATCTCAGTGTTTGCCGCAACCTGTGCGATCAGATCGGTCTTGGTCATAATAAAAGCCTCCACAATATTCTCAACATTTTCTATTCGAGCAGACGGTCTGACCGTCTGGTACCCGTTTACGTTTCGTCCGCTTCCAGCCTCTGGGTGAAGCGCTTTGCCGCAAAGGTCAGTGCCTCTTCAGCGTCCACACCGGCCAGACGCATGGCATCGGCGGCGGCCAGCAGCAGCTCACCGGCGTTCTCTGCCGTCTGCTGTGCGTCCCACGCGGCCTTGGCGCTGTCCAGAGTCCTGGCCGCACCGGCGGCATCCTCCGGCCCGCAGCCGAACCGCGCGGCCCGCTTCTGGAGCTTCTGGGCGCGCATCAGGGCGGGCAGGGTGGCCGGGACGGTGTCCAGCTCATCGGCCAGAGTCGTGCGGCCCTTTTCCTTATTTTTGAGCGCATCCCAGCTGTTTATACCAGCATTTTCCGCCGCAGAGGAAGCAAAGATGTTCGGGTGGCGGAAGACCAGCTTCTCGCACACCTCGCGGCAGACCTTTTCCATGTCGAAACGGCCCCGCTCCTCCTCGATGACGGTGTGGAACACCACCTGCATCAGGACGTCTCCCAGCTCTTCCTGCATCATGACAGGGTCGTCAGCGTCGATGGCTTCCAGCGCCTCGCACGTTTCTTCCAGAAAGTTTTTCCGGATGGAAGCATGGGTCTGGACTTTGTCCCACGGACAGCCGTTCTCCCCGTCTCTCAGGATGCGGATGATCTCCACGAGGTCTTCCGCCGTATAGTGTTCCCTCGGCGTCCAGTCCTGCATGGGGCGTCTCCTTTCCGCATTCCGAAAACATCTGCGAACAGATTCAAATTGTACCGCAGAATCTGCCGAAATGCAAGGGTACAAGCGCATTTTCCGGCTTTTTGCGGCAAAATTTTCATTTCATTCACAACAAAAGGCGGCATCCCCCGGGGGACACCGCCCTGCGTGAGCTTTTTAGCTTACAGCTGTGCGCCGCACTTGTTGCAGAACAGCGCGTCGTCCGAGACGGGCGCGCCGCACTGGGGGCAGGTCTTGGCCTCGTTGTCCTCGGGCTTTTCCTCGGCGGGCTCTGCGGCTGCGTCAGCCGTCACGTCGGCGGCGGCCTCTTCCGTATCCTCGAAAGTCGTCTCAATGACGGTATCCGGCTCGAGAGAGGCTTTCAGGTCAGAGAGCTCCTGCTCGATGTTGGCGATCATCTCGATGTATTTGTCCACAAGGGGCTGGTTCTCCTCGTTGCCCTTGGCCAGACTATACACCAGAGCGCCCAGCTGGCGCTGCGCCTTGTACAGCTTGCTCTGCGCGTTCACGATCTTTGCCTGGGTGCGGCCCTTTTCGGCCAGATCCAGCGCGGCATTCTTGCCTTTCTCGGCATACTCGAGGCCCATTTCCTTAATCTTATTGAAGTCCATAAAAGACACCTCACTTGTCTATGCCCGGGGTGGGCAGCACTCCTCTGCGTTTTCTGCTCAGGCTGTCCCTGTGCCGCCGGAGATTATTTTCATTATAGCGCACTCCCGAGGGGAATGCAACGAATCCCACCCAAGTTTTACAGAATCGTGTGGATTTGGAAACAGTTTTTTCGCAATTTGCACACTTTCCGCGTTCTGACGTTTTTTACACTTCACCTGCGTAGAACTCGCGCAGCATACTGTCGGCGGGCAGAAGCTCCAGCTCCACCGGGGCCACATGCTCGAAGCGGCGGGCCGTCTCGTCCCAGAGCTCTGCGTTGTGGCCTTCCAGCGTGAAGCGCTGGCTCACCGGGCGCAGGAGCTTTGCGATGAGGCCCAGCTCGTAGGTGAAGGAAGTGTCCAGCAAAAAGTCTGCCGTAGTCTTGAAGCCCTTGATATACCGGGTCTCGCCGTCGAGGACTCTGTCCCACATGGCGAGGGTCTTGGCGGGGCTGCGGCCCCGGGCTGCGGCATCCCGCAGGGTGCGGCGGCAGAGGCGGATGTCCTGGGTGTTGATGACACGGCGGCCATCAATGCAGTATTCCTCCCGCAGGCCGGCGTAGATGCGGTAGACGTCGTCGCCTTTCACAAGGCCCGTCAGCTCAGGGTTCAGGGCGTGGATGCCCTCCACGATGCAGACGCCGCCCTTGAGGTCCAGCGTCTCCGTCTCGGAAGAGCGGGACTCGGTGGTGAAGTCGTAGATGGGCAGCACGGTCTTTCCGGTGGTGCTCAAATCGCTGAGGCACTGGCGGATGAGGGGCATATCCAGCGTGTCGGGGTTCTCGTAGTCCAGCGTACCGTCGGGCAGGCGGGGGTAATACTGAGCGCCTTTGAAGAAGTTATCCAGACTGATGACATGGGCCGGGGTGCCGGAGGCTTCCAGAGCCTCGGCCACCTTATGAGCTGAAGTCGTCTTGCCGCTGGCCGACGGGCCGGTGAGCATGACGATCTTGGCGCGGGAGTCCCTGATCTTCTGGGCAGCATAGGCCACCCGCTGGCGGTAGCTCTTCTCGCTCATCTCCGCCAGCGCCGCCGGGTTCTGGGCGGCGACGTTGTACAGGTCTATCTCAACCAGACGTTTCGGTACCCAAATCGTGATCATAAAAAACAGCCACTCCTTTTTTCCGTTCCAGCACTTCGTCGAAACGCTGGATGTATTCTGTCGGATACTTGAAATTGAAGATGCGCTGCATCCGCTTGCCGCCGTCGGCCACCAGCTTGGTGCTGCCGCCTGCGCCGGCCGAGAGGATGGTCTGGACTTCTTCCATGATATAGATATTATAATACCCCTCGTGGCCCGGCTTGCACCAGCCCACGTTTTCCAGGTTTTGGAGGGTATTTTTCTGACGATAGAGGTAGTAGGGCCGATAGCCCGCCTCGGCCAGCAGATGGCACTTTTCCAGCATAGCGGCCACATCGGCGTAGTCGTTCTCCTTCTGGTCCTCGATGACGATGCGGGAGGCCCGCTTGAGGGTCAGGGTGTGGACTGTGATGTTCTCAGGGTCGAGGGCGATGGCCTGACGCAGGCTCTTCTCGAACCCTTCCACCGTGTCGCCGGGCAGACCCGCGATGAGGTCCATATTGATGTCGTCGTGGCCTGCGGCCCGGGCCTCGGCATAGCAGTCGAGGATGTCCTGAGCCGAGTGCTTGCGGCCAATGTTCTCCAATACTTCATCCGAGAAGGTCTGCGGATTGATGGAGATGCGGGTCGCGCCGTATTCCTTGATGACGGCCAGCTTTTCGGCGTTGGTGCAGTCGGGGCGTCCGGCTTCCACCGTGTATTCCACGATGGTGGAAAGGTCGAAGCAGTCCCGCACCGTCCCCATGAGCTGGCGCAGCTGCGCTGCCGAGAGGCTGGTGGGGGTGCCGCCGCCGATGTAGATGCTGCAGAGCATCAGCCCGGCCTTGTCAGCCTCGTCCCGGATGGCCTCGACCTCTCTGCACAGGCAGTCCACATAGGGCTGCACCAGCTTGCGGTCACGGTCGAGGTTGCAGCTGACGAAGCTGCAATAGCTGCACCGGGAGGGGCAGAACGGGATGCCGATATAGAGGCTGTAGGTCTTGGGCGCACTGCCTACTTTCAGGATAGGCTCCTGCAAGTCCGCGATGGCCTTGGCCATGCCGTATTTTTCGGGCGAGCAGTCGAAGCGCTTGAGGAAGAAATCGTCGATTTCCTCTTCCGTCCAGCCTGCGGCCCGCTTGTCGTGGACAAGGCGCACCGGGCGGACGCCGGTCATCTTGCCCCAGGGCGGGCGGATACCCGTCCAGCTGCGCAGCAGGTCATAGGTCAGGCTGGCCAGCGCAAATTCCGGCGTCTCGCCGCCCTCTTCCACGGGAATGGGCAGAGGTGCTTCGGCGGTCTGGCTCTTGCCGCCCTGCCGCACCATGGCCCAGAGCTTGTCAGGCCGCTCCTCGGCCCAGACGCAGTCTGCGCCGTCCTCGGGCGGGGTGAGGGTGAGCGGGGCCATTGGGTAGAACAGGCGGACGAGGTGCTCCACCTCGTAGCCCGAGCCGAGGCCCGTGATATAGATATTCATGTGAAATCCCGCCTTTTTATGCGTTTCTCAGCGCATTTTTGATATAGAAGTTGGTGGCGGCCTCCTGCCCGAAGGTGGAGAAATCGCCGTGGCCGGGCAGCACCTGCGCCTCGGCCGGGACGGGCAGGGCCGCGAACTTGCGCAGGCTCTCGTCCATCTTCCGGCTGTCGCCGCCCTCGAGGTCGGTGCGGCCGATGCTGCCCTGAAAGACCGTGTCGCCCACGAAGAGATAGCTCCCGCACAGCAGCACCACGCTGCCCTCAGTGTGACCGGGGGTGTGCCAGACAGTGAAGCTCAGCTCGTCGAGGGGGATGACCTCGCCCTCTTCGTAGCCGCTGTCCGAACCCTTGAGGGGCAGCAGCTGGGTCCCCCGACAGTCGGCGGGCTCACAGTAGAGCTTTGCGCCCCACTCGCGGCTCAGGACCCCCGCACTGCCCACATGGTCGTAGTGGCCGTGGGTGCAGAGGATGAGGCTCAGCTTGCCGCCGTGCTCCTTTAAGATCTTATCGTACTCCTGCACCTCGGCGGCGGGGTCGATGACCACCGCGTTGCCTGCGTCCGAGATGAGCAGGAAGCTGTTGGTGTAAAACGGCGCAGGGCCGACCAGATGAAATGCCTTCATGGTTTATTTTTCTCCTTTATGCCACTCGTCGGTGTCGATGACGATGGTGCAGGGGCCTTCGTTGACCAGAGACACCTGCATATCTGCGCCGAACTCTCCGTGCTGGACATCCTTGAGGCCCTGCCTGTTCATCTCGGCGAGGAACAGCTCGTAGGCGTCCACAGCCAGCGGCGGTCTTGCCGCCTTGATGAAGCTGGGACGGAAGCCCTTCTTCGTGTCGCCGTAGAGGGTGAACTGACTCACCACCAGTGCAGAGTACCCGAGGTCCTTTGCGCTGAGGTTCAGCTTGTCGTTTTCGTCCTTGAAAATGCGCAGGCCCGCGCATTTTTCAGCCAGTTTCGGCACGATGTCGAGAGTATCGGTGTCCTTGACGCCCAGCAGGATAACGAGGCCGGGACCGATGGGGCGCGGCTCGCCGCCGTTGACCCGGACGCTGGCCGAGGATACGGCCTGAATGACTGCACGCATATTAGCTCCTTGTTACCTTGAGCACATCCTTGACTTTGGACAGACGGGCCACGACCCGGTTGAGGTGCTCTGTATTGTTGATGCCGATGGTCAGGCTGATGACGGCACAGTTGTTCTCCACCTGACGGGCGTTCATGGCGTAGATGGGGACGCGGATGTCAGCCAGCGCGGCCAGCACATCGGACAGCAGCTCGTTGCGGTTGAGGGCGATGATCTCCAGACCGGCCTTGTAGCTGTCCTTGACGCTGTCGGCCCAGTAAGCCTTGACCCAGCGGGGGGCGTTGGAGGGGTCTTTCATGCTGGACACCGCGTTGGCGCAGCTCTGCTTGTGGATGGAAACGCCGAAGCCCCGGGTGATGAAGCCCACGATGGGGTCGCCGGGCAGGGGCGAGCAGCACTTTGCAAACTTGATGGGGGTGTTATCGAAGCCCTCCACCACTACGCCGTCAGTGGCGTGGACGCGGCTCAAATCGACCTTCGGCAGATCCTCCACCGACTTGTTCTCAGCAGCCTCGGCGGCCTTGAGCTTCTGCCACTCCTCTTTGAGCTTGGGCAGGCAGTTGGCGATGGTCATGCCGCCGTAGCCGATGGCAGCGTAAATTTCCTCCGCGTTGTTCTGGCGCAGACGACGGCTGCAGCTGCCCACGAACTCATCCAGCTGGTCGTCGGGGATGAATATCATCTCCCGGCGCAGCTCTTTGGCCAGCGCGTCGCGGCCCTGCTGGATGTTCTCTTCGCGGCGCATCTTCTTGAACCAGTTGCGTATCTTGCTCTTGGCCTCGCTGGTGCGCACGATCTTGAGCCAGTCGCGGCTGGGGCCTTTGTCCGCCGGTCCGAGGATGACTTCAATGATCTCGCCCGTCGCCACAACGTGGTCGATGGGGACGATGCGGTTGTTGACCTTACAGCCCACCATCCGGTTGCCGACGGCAGAGTGGATGGCGTAGGCAAAGTCGATGCAGTTTGCGCCCGCAGGCAGATTGATGACGTCGCCCTTCGGGGTGAAGGCAAAGACCTCCTCCGGCAGCAGGTCGCTCTTCAAATCGTGGAGCAGGTTGCCGGAATCCTCGCTGACGCGCTGGTTTTCCAGCAGCTGGCTGACCCATGCCAGCCGCTCATCCAGTTTATCGTGGCCCTCGAGGCCCTCTTTATACTTCCAGTGGGCGGCAACGCCGTACTCGGCCTGCTCGTCCATGGTGCGGGTGCGTATCTGCACCTCAAAGGGGATGCCCTCGTGGCCGATGACGGTGGTGTGGAGGCTCTGGTAGCCGTTGGGCTTGGGGGTGGAGATATAGTCCTTGAAGCGGTTGGGCAGCGGGTGGTACATATCGTGGATGAGGCCCAGGGTGCTGTAGCACTCAGCCAGAGTGTCCAGGATGATGCGCACCGCGTAGATGTCGTAAATTTCATCAAAGGACTTGTTCTGCATGATGGTCTTGCGGTAGATGCCGTAGATGCTCTTGACTCTCCGCTTGATGGTCGCGCCCTCGATGCCGCTCTCCTCGAGGCGGCTCTTGATGACGCCCGACACGCTGGCCAGAAACTCGTCGCCCGCGCGCTCGCTGAGCATCTTGTTGATTTCCTCGTAGCCCACGGGGTCGAGGTAGTGGAGGCTGCGGTCTTCCAGCTCCTCCTTGACGTTCAGGATGCCCAGACGGTTGGCGATGGGAGCGTAGACCTCCATGGTCTCCCGGGCCTTGTCGCGGCGCTTCTGCTCCGGCCATGCGTCGCCGGTGCGCATATTGTGCAGGCGGTCACAGAGCTTGATGATCATGACGCGGACGTCACGGCTCATGGCCAGCAGCATCTTGCGCAGGTTCTCGGCCTGCAGCTCTTCGATATTGGAAAATTGGATCTTGGTCAGCTTGGTGACGCCGTCCACCAGCGCAGCCACCTCTTCGCCGAAAGCGGCGGTCAGGTCGGTCAGCGTGGTGGGGGTGTCCTCCACCACATCATGGAGCAGGGCGGCGGCGATGCTCTCGCTGTCCATGCCGAGGTCCAGCACGAGGCGGGCCACAGCCAGCGGGTGGCAGATATAGGGCTCACCGCTGCGGCGGCAGACCCCCTTGTGGGCGTCGTTGGCCAGGTCGTAAGCCTTTTCTATCATGGCCATATTGTAGGCTTTGCCACTGGCTTTGATGGCCTCCACCAGCTTCTCCCAGGTCACGATCTCGGGCCGCACCTCCGAGGGAAGGGTCCCCTCAGGGGCGTTGGCCGGCAGGGCCGTTGCGGCCACGGTAGCCATCTCCGTCACCGGCACGGGCTGGTGGAGATGGGTCTTTGCAGAGTAGCTGTCCTCTTTCGCCGCAGCCGGTGCTGCGGGCGAGGGGGCGACAGGTTTCTTTCCCTCAGGCATCTTTATCGTTCCTCCAGACATTTCAGGATGGGCGCATCGGCAAGGTTCTTCTTTCCGGTGGCAGGCACGAGTTCCCAGAACTTTGCCCCGGCCCGGTCAGCCGCTGTGATGAGGCCGACCTGTTCCAGCGCGGCGACGGCCACCAGCGTCCGGCCGGTGTTCTCCTCGCCGAGTTTTGCAAACAGGGGCTGCAGGTCTTCGGCGTGCCAGCGCCGCGCCTGCAGCTCCCGATAAACGGTGATGATATGGCTGCGCTCCGGGGCGATGCTCTCCTTCTGCTCCGGCGTCAGGGGCGTACCCCGGCGCAGCGCCTGCACCAGCGCGGCCTGCTCTGCAGCTGTGTTGCCGAGGCCCGCCGGGTGCAGCTCGATGATGCGGCCCGACAGCTGTGCGCCCCGGGGCGAATCGTAGACCGAAAGGCTGATGGCTGCGTCCACGACGTCGCCCGTCGAGTAAGGCACCTGTTCCGGGTGCATCCCGAACCAGACGGCGTAGATGCTGGAATTGCCCTGCCGCAGACGCAGGCGGCAGTGCTTGCCCTCCGAGACGGCGTAGACGCCCTCCACGACAGCCATTTCCAGCACGAAGACCGGGCTGGGGTTGTCGGCACCGTAGGGTGCCAGCTGGTCGAGGCGGCGGACGCTCTCCACCGTCAGACGGTCGAGGTGGACGGACAGATCGCATTCCAGCGGCGGGGTGCGCAGCACGGGACACTCCCGGGCCGCCCAGTCGTTGAGCCGCTGGCGGAGCGTCTGCAGATCCTCTTCCCGCACCGAGAGGCCCGCTGCCATGGCGTGGCCGCCGAAGCGAAGCAGGATGTCGGCGCAGGAGGCGATGCACTCGTGCAGGTTGAAGCCCTGCACGCTGCGGCCGCTGCCCTTGCCCTCGCCGTGCTCATCTACCGACACCACGATGACCGGGCGTCCGGTCTTTTCCACAAGGCGGGAGGCCACGATGCCGATGACGCCGGGGTGCCAGTCTTTGCCCCAGAGCAGGATGACCCGATCTTCGAGGCGTTCCGGCTCAGCGTCCAGCAGCTCCTGCGCAGCTTTGACGATCTCCATCTCCGTCTCCTGCCGCTGGATGTTGATGTCACTCAGCTTATGAGCCAATTCTTCAGCCCGGTCTTCGTCTTCACAGAGCACCAGTTGCAAAGCGGTCACGGCGCTGTCCATCCGGCCCGCCGCATTAAGGCGGGGCGCGATGGCGTAGCTGATGTTCTCTGCCGTCACCGGCTTGCCTGCAAGGCCCACTTCTTCCAAAAGGGCGCAGAAGCCGGGTCTGTCCGTATTTTGCAACTGGCGCAGACCTGCTTTGACGATGGTGCGGTTCTCCCCTGTCAGGGGCATGACGTCGGCCACGGTGCCAACAGCGGCGAGGTCGCCGCAGTATTCCAGCATCTCTTCCGGCGGGCAGCCATCCAGCGCGGCGCAGAGCTTGAAGGCCACGCCCGCGCCGCACAGGCCCTTGAAGGGGCTGTGGTCATCGGCACGGCGGGGGTCCACGATGGCCACTGCCTGGGGCAGGGTGTCGTGGGGCAGATGGTGGTCTGTGATGATGAGGTCGATGCCGAGGCTGGCCGCAAATGCGGCTTCCTCTACGGCAGAGATGCCGTTGTCCACCGTGACGATGAGGCGGCAGCCCTTATCATAAATCGACTGGATCGCGTTCTTCGAGAGGCCGTAGCCGTCGCCCTCCCGGCTGGGCAGCATACACTTGACGGCGGCGCCCATCCCTTTCAGGTGCTGATAGAGCAGGGCCGTGGCGGTCACACCGTCCACGTCGTAGTCGCCGAAGACGACGATCGTCTCCCCCTCGTCGATGGCCCGCAGGATGCGCTCACAGGCTTTATCCATGTCGGTCAGGAGCATGGGGTCGCTCAGCTCTTCTTCGCCCGCCAGAAGGGTCAGCGCCTCGGCGGGGTCGGTGATGCCCCGGGCAGCGAGGATGCCGGCCAGCAGGCCGACTTCTTTCTGCTGGACCGCGAGGACAGAGCGGTACTTTTCCTCGCTCCATTCTTCGTCCATGTTCTGGTATTCCAGCTCTTCGGTGTTCTGCTGGGCGATGGCCGCTGTCAGCTCTTTCAGCGCGGCGCGGTCAACGGTCTTGGTGTTCCAGGCCCGGTAGGTCATCGCAATCCCTCCCCGGCCAGACCATCGTTCGCCAGCATCCCCTGCAGCGCAGCGATCTCGCTGGAAACGTCCAGTGCCATGTCCGACAAAAGCTTATCGTAGAGGTTATCATAAGCCTGATTCAGGGTGTGCAGGATGCCCGCAATATCCCGGCGGATGGCCTCCGCGTTCTCGCCCTGCTGGCTCTGCACGTCGTTGTAGGTGTGCAGGAGCTTGAGGGTGGTGGGGATATAGTATTCCGCAAAGCGGCGGGCCTTAGGCAGGCTCTCAGGGTGGGCTTCCAGCCAGGCACAGATGGACTCGGTGGTCTTCTGCATATGCTGCAACTCCTCCACAGCCCGCTCATCCTCCATGAGTCCCTGCTCCTTCTCGAGCACCTGCGCAAAGCGGCGGGTCGTCTCGAGGTTCAGGGGGACTTCTCCGGCCTGTTCCGGCGCTTTTTCCGGTTCGGGCTGGGGCTGATTTTCCTGTGCAGCGCGGTAGTCCTCTGCCGTCAGGTAGAGCTTGTCGTTTTTCTCGTCCAGCCAGGCACTGAGCCAGCCCTTGTGGATGAATTTCCGCAGCATCTTGAGTGCCTTGGTCTTCTTTTTATGCGTCAGGTCGGCCAGCATGGAGAGGGACAGGCCCTTGTGCCAGTCGAAGCCCTCGGCGGTATCGGCATACAGCTCCAGGGTCTTGGCGGCCTTCATACGGGACGCGCCCGCCGCGGTCAGCCAGCCGAACACAGCGGTCACCGCGGCAGAGAACCACCCCGTCACCGCGATAGCACCCAGTGCGAGATCGCCGATGGCACTGAGGAACGTATCCGCGGTTTCGACGATCACGCCGCCGGACGTGAACGCCCCCGCCGTGCCAAAGCAGGCGATGGCCGTGATGCCGAAGATGACGGCGAAGGTGATGCCGGTCGCCAGCATGGCGACGCCTGCGCTGTGGCGCTTTTTCGCGCTGGTGCGGATATTCTCGATGGCCGTCGGTTCCGGCTTCTTCGCAAAGAAATTACGCGCCCAGTCGGTCATCCCGCTGGCGCTGGCACTGCTTCTGGCCTCCTCAGCCCGCTTCTGGTACTCCTGTTTTCCGGCCTGAAAGGCCCGGCCTGCCTCCGAGATGCCATAACCGGCAGCGTTCACCGCGGCGCGGCCCACATCCCACACACGGTCGCCGATCTCCTCGCCCCGGCCCTCAAAGCCGTGGCGGAAGGAGTCGGACATGGTGTCGCCCAGCTCGCGGAGCTGGCGTTCCAGCTCCTGCTGCACCTGACGGCCCTCGCCGTCCTGCGCCGTGCGGTTAAAATCGTTTTCACGATCAGTCATTCAACTTCTCACCCTTCTGCCGGGCTGTACCGGCTGATGATGGCGCGGGCCACCCGCAGGCCATCGACGGCGGCACTCATGATGCCGCCCGCATATCCGGCACCCTCGCCGCAGGGATACAATCCTGCCAGCTGGGCGCATTCAAAATTTTCTTCCCGTTTCAGCCGCACCGGGCTGCTGGTACGAGTCTCGAGGCCGGTCAGAATGGCCTCGGGGGCGGTGTAACCCGCAATTTTCCGCTCGTAAGCCCGCAGACCGGCCCGCAGGGTGTCGGCCAGTTCGGTCGGCAGCAACGCGCCGAGGTCCGCAGCGACGACGCCCCGGTCATAGGTGGGCTGGACGCGGCCAATGTTCAGCCGGCCCCTGCCCTCCAAAAAGCTCTGGATGTTCTCCGCCGGGGCAGCATACTCTCCGCCGGGACGGCCTGCCGCATAGGCCCGGGCTTCCAGCTCCCGCTGGAAGGCGATGGCCTTCCGGGGATCGTTGCCGAAGTCTTCACCGCCCACGCTGACCACCACGGCCGCGTTGGCATTCCTGCCGCTGCGGGCGTGGTAGCTCATGCCGTTGGTCACGACGCGTCCCTTTTCGCTGGCCGAAGCCACCACCTGGCCGCCCGGACACATACAGAACGTATAAACGCACCGTTTTTCAACGTGCTGCGAAAGCTGATATTCGCCGCGCGGCAGGGCCGGATGGCCCGCCGCCTCGTGGTAGAGGCTCTTTTCGATTTCCGATTGGAGATGCTCTGCCCGGAAGCCGACGCTGAAGGGCTTGCACTCCAGCACGAGGCCGCTGTCCATCAGCATCCCGAAGGTGTCGCGGGCCGAGTGGCCCACCGCGAACACCAGCGCCTCACAGGGGAACGCACCGTCCGTGGTCTGGATGCCGACGAGCTGGCCGTCCCGCCGCTCGAAGCCGGTGAGGGCTGTGTTGAAGTGGACTTCGCCGCCCAGCGACTCGATCTCTTTTCGGATCGAAGTGATGACGCCCCGCAGCAGGTCGGTGCCGACATGGGGCTTCTGCTGCCAGGCAATTTCCTTCGGCGCGCCGTGCTCGAGGAACACTTCGGTCACGAAGCCGCAGAGCTCGTCGCCGATGCGGGTGGTGAGCTTACCGTCCGAGAAGGTTCCGGCGCCGCCCTCGCCGAACTGGATGTTGGCGTTTTCGTCCAGCTCACCGGTGGTGGAGAAATGCTCCACGGCCTTGACGCGCTCGTCCAGCGCCGGGCCGCGTTCCAGCACGATGGGCCGATAGCCCTGACGGGCCAGCAGCAGCGCCGCAAAGAGGCCCGCCGGGCCGAGGCCGCAGACCACAGGCCGGTGCGTCAGCGGCAGAGTGCCGTTCTGCACCGAGAGATCGGTCTTGCCCCGGACGGTAACGCTGCGGGAAGCACCCGCACAGGCGGCCTCTTCCCTCTCCTCTTTCAGGGTCACGGCCACAGTGTACACCAGCTTGGGCTGGCCGTGGCGGGCGTCCACCGAGAGCCGGGCGATGCCCAGATGGCTCACCTTTCCCCGGGGGATGCGGGCGAGGCGGAGGGCTTTTTCGTAGGCCTGCGGCTCCCCGGCGGAGAGGGGCAGGCGAATATCATGGATCAGGATCATATACTCAGTTACTTTCTATCTTGCACTGCACCACATAGCTGCCCAGCGCAAAAATTTTGTCGTTGGCCGGCACATAGAGGCGGCAGGCGATGTTTTGCTGGCCGATGGCGACATAGAAGTCGTCGGCGTCGATCTCAATGACCACCTGTTCCGGATTCAGTGCTTCCAGCGAACCGGCCGGGCCGCAGAGGGTGACGTTCATCAGCCGCTCCGTCTCCACGGTCAGGGTGTAGGTGGAGGGCAGGTTGATGACCTGCACACAGCTGGCGGGCAGGTTCATGGTCTTGGTTTCCAGACGGGAGCTGTCGAAGCTGACCGTGATGCTGGAGATGTTGTCCAGCAGACGGATGCCGCTGGGCAGTTCGATGGGCATTTCGTACACCTTATCCAGTGCAAAGGTGGAAAGGTCGATGGTACCCACCGACAGGGTGGACAGACGGTCGATCTGGGACTCCGGGCCGGCCACATTGAGGGTCTTTTTGCTCAGGGAGTAGACCAGCACCGAGGGGTCAAAGTCGCGGGGCGCGTTGATAAAGCTGACTTCCACCGGCAGGGTGGCCAGCTTATACACCTGCAGCGTGACCTCGACGCTGTCCGTTTCCAGAGTAGTATACTCAAATTCCACCTCCCTGCCGCTGCGGGTGTAAAAACGCAGGCTGGTATCCAGAGTGACGGGGCTGGTCAGCTCGCCGTTGTAGGTCACCTCGGCGGTGCAGGTCTCCACCTGGCTCAGCTCGGTGCTGGGTCCGGAGAGAGTCACCGTCTCCTTCGAGATGTCGGTGCCGTAGAGGATATAACCGTCTGCTATCTTCAGGTAATTCGTCGTCACCTGGATGGGCAGGGTCTTTTCTTCCACCACATCGAACACCACGTCCACGGTGTTGTCGCCGTCGATGGAGACGGACACACCGGTGAGCAGGGTGCTCTGGCTCCGCACCTGAAGGCGCAGGCTCTTTTCGCCGCTGTCGCGGACGCTGGACCAGTCGGGGTAGACGACAAAGTCGTTGGCCGACAGGCTGCCGATGGTGTAGCCGTCGCCGGAAAGCTTCAGGTTGACCGTTTTTTCCTCTGCATTGACGATGCTCAGGCCCCGGGAAGTGTAGGCAGCCGAATCATAGGTAAAGTCCACCGGAACATTATAGATGGTGGTGGTGGTGCCGGGCTGCACGACGATGGTGACAGCCATCCACGCGATGACTGCACCCAGCAAAGAAAGCAGGAGCCGGATGCGGCGGTCGTTCAGCAGATTGCGCTTGGGGGGTACGGCAGGCTTGCCGTTGTTCTGCTCAGTGCTCATTGCTGCTCATCCTCCTCCTTGTTGTTCACCCAGTTCAGCAGGCGCTTGCCCCGGGCCTTCCAGCCCTCGGCAGCGCTCTTCTCGCTGGCGGTCTCCTTGGGTATCATCTCATCCACCAGCCGGGTGTAAAGGGTCTGACGGTCAAAGTGGCGCATGAGCACACCGTTTTTCGCCATCGAGATGATGCCTGTCTCCTCGCTGACCACGATGGCGATGGCGTCGGAGTTCTCGGCGATGCCGAGGCAGGCGCGGTGGCGGGTACCCATGTCCTTGCCCAGGTCCAGGTTGTTGGAAAGGGGCAGCACGCAGCCTGCGGCCTTGATGCGGCCATCCTCGATGATGGCTGCACCGTCGTGGAGGGGGGTACCCTCGTAGAAGATGGTACCCAGCACCTCGAGGTTGACTGCGCTGTTCACGGGCGTGCCGGTGCGAACGATCTCAGAAAGGTTGGTGTTCCGTTCCAGCACGATGAGCGCGCCGGTCTTGGTCTCCGAAAAGCGCTCTGCCGCGTCGCAGATGGCGATGATGGCGCTGCGCCACGCGCCCTTGAGGCTGGTGTCGTTGTAGCGGTTTTTATTGAAGAAGCGATAGGCCCACTGGTCGGTCTGGCCCATCCGCTCCAGCGCACGCCGTATCTCGGGCTGGAACAGCACCACCAGCGTCAGCAGACCGACTTGCAGCAGCGAATTGAGCAGCCAGGTGACGGTGCGCATATTCAGGATGTTCGCCACCAGATAGACCGCCATGACGATGAGCGCGCCCTTGGCCAGCTGGCCGGCGCGGGTGCGGTTGACGAAGCCCAGCAGCTGGTAGATGAGGAACGCGATGATGAGGATGTCCAGCAGGTCTACCAGCTTGAAGGTCTGGAAGTTTGCTACGATAGAGTTCAGAGTCATGGGTCACATTCTCCCGTTCACACTGCTTCGATGAGGGCGACGGCGTGGGCCGCGATGCCCAGCCCCTCGCCGGTAAAGCCCAGATGCTCCTCGGTGGTGGCTTTGACGCTCACGGCGTCCACCGGCATCCCGAAAGCCTCGGCCAGCTTTGCCCGCATGGCCGGGATGTGGGGGGCCAGCTTCGGGCGCTGGCAGAGGATGGTGGCGTCGATGTTCTCGATGCGCCAGCCGTGCTCGGTCATGATTTCTGCCACACGGCGGGCCAGCATGAGACTGTCGGCACCGGCGTACTCTTCCGCCGTATCGGGGAAGTGCTGGCCGATGTCGCCCAGCGCCGCTGCGCCCAGCACGGCGTCCATGACCGCGTGGGCCAGCACGTCGGCGTCTGAGTGGCCCAGCAGGCCCTTTTCATACGGCACTTCCACGCCGCCCAGGATGAGCTTGCGGCCCTCCACCAGACGGTGAACGTCGTAACCATGACCAATGCGCATTTTCTTTCCTCCGTTCTCGGTCCGGGGCAGATCCTCCCGGGTGGTTATCTTGATGTTTGCGTAGTCGCCCTGTACCAGCTCCACCGGACGGCCCGTCAGCTCGAACAGGCTGCAGTCGTCGGTGACGAGGCGGGCGCTGGCCTCGTCCAGTTCATCCAGCGCCGCCAGATAGGCTGCGCGGTCGAAGCACTGGGGCGTCTGCACCGCATAAAGGGTGCTGCGGTCGGGGGTGTTCTCCACCATGCAGCCTTCCGGCACAGTCTTGCCGTTTCCGCCCTTCGCCTGCTTGATGGTGTCCTTCACCGGCACTGCCGGGGCGGCGGCACCGCAGCGGGCAGCGGCCGCTATCGTGTCGGCGATAACGCTCTGGCTTACGAAGGGCCGGGCCGCGTCGTGGACGGCCACCAGTTTGCCGTGGGCAGCGGCCACGCCGCTGCGGGCGCTCTCGGCGCGGGTCGAGCCGCCCTTCACCAACCGCACCGGCTTTTTGCAGCGGGCAGCGGCCCGCTGGGCATTCTCACTGGACGCGCCGGTCACGATCACCAGCTCGTCCACCTCCGGACACTCGTCAAAGGCCCGGACGCTCCGCTCCAAGACGGTCTCACCGCCCAGATCGAAGCTCAGTTTATCAAATCCCATCCGGGTGGAAGAACCCGCCGCCACCAGGACTGCCGTTACACGATGTTCCAATTTCTTACACCTGCCCCATTTTATTCCTGCCCCGTGCCGCACTGCACAGAGCATATTATTATTCATTGAATATTATAGCGTATCCACCCACAAACTGCAACTGCCCACCCCCCATCAAAAATGCCCCCGTGCAGCACTTTTGGCGCTGTACGGGGGCATAAATTTTCTATGAAATTTCTGCGTTATGCGAGGATGGGCTCGATGGCAGCTGCCAGAGCATCCTTCTGAGCCTGAGCCTCGGCCAGGTCCTTGCCCAGAGTGGTGAAGTAGGTCTTGATCTTCGGCTCAGTGCCGGAGGGACGGACGACCACGGTAGCGCCGTTGTCCAGAGAGTAGATAAGGACGTTTGCGGCGGGCAGGCCGGTCTCTTCGGGCTTCTTGTAGTCGGTGATTTTGACCACCTTGTGGCCGGCCAGCTCGGTGAGGGGCTTGTCACGCAGCTTCTGCATGATGGAGGCCATCTTCTCCATGCCGGTCAGGCCGGGGAACTCGAAGCTGTCCACCTTGTTCAGGTAGCGGCCATATTCCTTGTAGATCTCTTCCAGACGCTCCTTGATGGAGGAACCGATGCTGCGGTAGTAAGCGGCCATCTCGCAGATGAGCATGGAGCCGATGACGGCATCCTTGTCACGGACATAAGGACCGGCCAGATAGCCGTAGCTCTCCTCGAAGCCGAAGATGAAGCGGTCCACTTCACCGGCAGCTTCCAGATTTGCGATCTGGTCGCCGATCCACTTGAAGCCGGTCAGCACGCTGCGCATCTCAACGCCGTAGTGGGCGGCGATGGCATCGGCCAGCGGGGTGGAGACGATGGACTTGACGGCGACGGGGTCCTTGGGCATGGTACCCTTCTCGATGCGGCCAGCGCAGATGTAATCCAGCAGCAAAGCGCCCATCTCGTTGCCGGAGACCAGCTCATAGCTGCCGTCCGGACACTTCATGGCGATACCCACGCGGTCGGCGTCGGGGTCGGTGGCCAGCATCAGGTCGGCGCCGGTCTTGGTGGCGAGGTCGAGGCCCAGCTTCAGAGCCTCGAAGATCTCAGGGTTGGGGTAGGAGCAGGTGGTGAAGTAGCCGTTGGGGTACTCCTGCTCCGGCACGATGGTGATATCGGTGATGCCCATGTCGTTCAGAACGTGGGTGACCGGCACCAGACCAGAACCGTTCAGCGGGCTGTAGACCAGCTTCAGGCCGGCGGTCTTGCACAGGCCCGGGCGCACCTGACGTGCCTCGATGGCGGCGTAGAGGGCGTTCTTGCAGTCGTCGCCCACAAAGCGGATGAGGCCCTGCTCGACGCCTTCGGCAAAGGAGATGTACTTTGCGCCGGTCAGGACATCGGTCTTCTGGATCTCGTCATAGACGATGGCGGCGGCGTCATCGGTCATCTGGCAGCCGTCGGGGCCGTAGGCCTTGTAGCCGTTGTACTTGGCGGGGTTATGAGAAGCGGTGACCATGATGCCCGCATTACACTCATAGTAACGGGTGGCAAAGCTCAGGGCCGGGACAGGCATCAGAGCATCATAAATGCGCACCTTGATGCCGTTTGCGGCCAGAACACCGGCGGCAGTCTTGGCAAAGACGTCGCTCTTCAGGCGGCTGTCATAGCTGATGGCCACGGTCTGGTTGCCGCCCTGGGTCTTGACCCAGTTTGCCAGGCCCTGGGTGGCCTGACGCACGACGTAGATGTTCATGCGGTTGGTGCCAGCGCCCAGCACGCCGCGCAGGCCGGCGGTGCCGAATTTCAGTGCAACGGCAAAGCGGTCCTTGATCTCGTCGTCATTTCCCTCGACCTTGGCCAGCTCCGGCTTCAGATCTGCGTCCTCCAGATCCGCTGCCAGCCAGCGCTTATACTCATCCTGATACATATTGCACACCTTACCTTTGTAATTTTTGACCATAATGGACAAATTCATCCAAGTCTACTTATAATATAAGCTTTTATACGCTTTGTGTCAATTCAGGATTATGTACCAAGTTTTCCCCCTCAAAACCAGCAAATGCCACAAATCGTGCAGGCTTTCCGCTCTCCTGCTGCCCATTTGCAGCCGTGCAGGTCCAGTACACCTGCCCTGCGTCGTCCAGTACATCCAGCCAGTGGCCCAGCCCTACTCCATTTTCGCACAGATACCGCATCAGGGACATCAGCCGCCCGAAGTCGCCCACCGGGCAGATGACCTGCTCCGTGACACACTCTTCTCCCTGCTGCCGCCGCACTGCCAATACAACTCCCTCTTCCTCTACGCTTGCGCTGTAGTACAGCGTGTGTGCAAGCTGAAAGCCTTCGATACTGGAATAGGGCCTGGTGTAACAGCAGTACTCTTTCGCAACCATAAGATTCTTCCTCCAATCGCAGATAGCCCGCGTTTCGTTGACATCTCACATGCCCTCTAATATAATAGATTCAAACAGAAAATTGTGTCGAACTTGGGCATCTGCGCCCTATCTTTACCATTTCTTAGTCAGTTTTTAGTCAACCATTTCATTCATTTTGTCTGTTATCTTGGAATAAATTTCGAAGCACCGTAAAAAGTTCTATTGTCCCCTTTTATGGATGGTTTCTGCCGCCCCATCGGGCAGAAAGGAGCGCCCATGTACGCAGTCCTCAAGAGCTTCGGCCTCAAGGGCCTCAACGGCTTCCCCGTGGAAGTCGAGGCCGACATCTCGGGCGGGATGCCCGCCCTCTCCATCGTCGGCCTGCCGGACTCCGCCGTCCGGGAGAGCGGCGACCGCGTCCACGCAGCCCTGAAAAATCTGGGCTTCAAGTGGCCTGACCGCCGCATCACCATCAACCTCGCTCCCGCCGACGTCCGCAAGACCGGCCCGGTGTATGACCTGCCCCTGCTGCTGGCGGTGCTGGCCGCTTCCGGGCAGTTGGAGCCGCCGCCGAAGGACACGGCCTTTCTGGGGGAGCTGGCGCTGGACGGCAGTCTCCGCCCGGTGTCCGGCGTCCTGCCCATGGCGCTGGAGGCTGCCGCCGGCGGTGTGCGGGCGCTCTATGTCCCCGCCGAGAACGCTGCCGAAGCCGCTGAGGCCTGCGGAAGCGAAATGCAGGTCTACCCTGCAGCAACGGCCCGTCAGGTCGTGGACGCACTGCGGGGCATCCAGCCCATTTCTCCCACGGCTCCGGTTCCCTTCGACCCTGCCGATGCGTGGAGCCACGTTCCCGATTTCGCTGACGTCTGCGGCCAGCCGCTGGCCCGCCGGGCGATGGTCATCGCGGCTGCGGGTGGACACAACGTCCTGCTCGTCGGTGCGCCCGGCACCGGCAAATCCATGCTGGCCCGCCGCCTGCCCGGCATCCTGCCGCCCCTGACCCGGGAAGAAGCCGTGGAGACGACGAAAATTTATTCCATCGCCGGGCAGATGCCCGCAGGCCGGGGCCTCGTGACGGCACGGCCTTTCCGCAGCCCCCACCACTCGGCCAGTTCGGCTGCGCTGGCGGGCGGCGGGGCGCAGTTCCGCCCCGGCGAGTGCAGTCTGGCCAACTGCGGCGTCCTCTTCCTCGACGAACTGCCCGAGTTCTCCCGCGAGAGCCTCGAAGTGCTGCGCCAGCCCCTCGAGGACGGCTGCATCACGGTCAGCCGAGCCGCCGGAAGCGCCACTTATCCCAGTCGCTTCCAGCTCGTCGCCGCCATGAACCCCTGCAAATGCGGCTACTACGGCCACCCTACCCGGGCCTGCACCTGTTCGCCCAGCGCGGTGCGGCAGTACCGCAGCCGGGTGTCCGGCCCGCTGCTGGACCGCATCGACCTCTGCGTCGAGATGGACCCGGTGGCCTTCGATGAACTGCATGGCGCTGCCCCTTCCGAGAGCAGCGCCGAGCTGCGGAAACAGGTCCTTTCTGCCCGGGCCATCCAGGCCCAGCGGTACGCTGCTCCCGGCTACGAGGATGTGCGCTGCAACGCCCAGCTCACCGCCGGGCAGGTGCGGCGCATCTGCCGGATGACCCCCGCTGCTGAACAGCTCCTGCGGGCCTCCTACGAGACGCTGGGCCTTTCGGCCCGCGCCCACGACCGCATCCTCCGGGTGGCCCGCACCATTGCCGACCTCTCCGGCAAGCGCCTCCTCGACGAGGATTCGCTGCTCGAGGCTCTGCAATACCGTGCGCAGGAAAAGGTCGATCTGACGTTCTGATACAGACAAAAATCCCCCGGCTGGACCGGGGGATTTTTTGCGTTATAAAACTTTTAGAATCTTCTCCACGCATCGGGCAGGAAGAGCACCAACATCGGGAAAATTTCCAGACGACCGGCCAGCATATCGAAGATGAGCACCAGCTTTGCAAAGTTGGAGTAGGCCCCGAAGTTCATCATGGGACCCACCTGATTGAGGCCGGGGCCGATGTTGTTCAGGGTGGCGGCGACGGAGGTGAAGTTCGTCACCATGTCAAAGCCGTCCAGACTGACAAGCATGAAACTCGCCGCAAAGATGAAGATGTAGGCCGCCAGAAAGACGTTGGTGGTGCGGATGGTCTCATGATTGACCAGCTTGCCGTCCATCCGGACGGGGGCCACCACCTGCGGGTGGAGAGCCTGCTTCAGCTCCTTGCCCAGCGTCTTTCCCATCAGGAGGAAGCGGCTCACCTTGATGCCGCCGCCAGTGCTGCCCGCGCAGGCGCCCACGAACATCAGCAGCACCAGCACCTCTTTTGCCAGCGTGGGCCAGAGGTCGAAATCACAGCTGGAAAAGCCGGTGGTGGTAATGATGGAGCCGACCTGGAAGGCCGCATGGCGCAGCGCCTCGCCGAAGGTGCCGTAGAGGCTGCGGATGTTCACCGTGATGACGGCCACCGCCGCCAGAATGATGGCAAAATAGGCGCGGACTTCCTCGCTGGACGCTGCGCGGCGGAACCGGCGCAGCAGCAGCAGGAAATACACGTTGAAGTTGACGCCGAAGAGGATCATAAAGACGGTCACGACCCACTGGATGTAGGGCGAGAAGCTGGCAAAGCTGTCGTTTTTGAAACCGAAGCCGCCAGTACCCGCCGTGCCAAAGGCCGTGAGCAGAGAGTTGAACACATTCATTCCGCCCGCCAGCAGGAAGCAGAACTCCACCACCGTGAGCGCGAAATAGATGCCGTACAGGATCTTGGCCGTAGACTGCACCTTCGGCACCAGCTTGTCCACCTGCGGGCCGGGGCTTTCCGCCTTCATCAGGTTGACGTGGGAGCCGCCGGTCAGGGGCAGCAGGGAGAGCAGGAACACCAGAACGCCCATGCCGCCGATCCAATGGGTGAAGCTGCGCCAGAACAGGATGCCGTTGGGCAGGCCCTCCACACCGGGCAGGATGCTGGCACCGGTGGTGGTGAAGCCCGAAACGGTCTCAAACATGGCGTCCACGGGATTCGGGATGCAGCCGGTGAGGACGAACGGCACTGCACCCATGATACTGATGGTGATCCAGCTCAGGGCGGTGGCCGCAAAGCCCTCCCGCATATAGAACACCTTGCTGCGGGGCTTGATGGTCCGCAGGGCAAAACCCAGCGCCGCACTGATGGCCGCCGTCAGCAGGAACACGCCCATGACGGCCCACTCGGCGTAGATGAGGCTCGTCACCGCCGGGAGCAGCAGCAGTGTACCCTCTATCATCAGGATGTAGCCCAGCAGACGAAAGACGATCGCATAATTCATACGTCCTGTCCCCCGTTACTCTTCCACGATGTCCCGCAGGTCGTGCAGGCCGTGTTCCAGCGTGACGACGATGACGTTGTCGCCCACCTGGATCTGGTCGCCGCCGCGGGGGATGAGGATGTTGTCGCCGCGGGTGATGCAGCAGAGCAGCAGATTCTTTTTCAGATGCAGCTGGCTCAGCGGCACGCCGGTGGCCCGGCTCTCCTCATGGACAGTGAATTCCAGCGCTTCCACGCGGTCGTCGAGGATGCGGTAAAGGGTCTTGATGTTGTTGCCAGCCTCGTTCTGCAGGGCGCGGACGTACTGCACGATGTAGTCGCAGGTCATGTACTTGGGGTAGACGATACTGCCCAAATCGAGCCCGGCCAGAATATCGTCGAACTCGAGGCGGTTGATCTTCGTGACCAGCTTGCCCTTGGAGTGCTTTTTCGCAAACAGGGTCAGCAGCACGTTTTCTTCGTCGATGTTGGTCAGAGCCACGAAGGCTTCGGTGGATTCCAGACCTTCCGAGAGCAGGAAGTCGCGGTTGGAGCCGTCCTCGTTCAAAATTTGTGCCTCAGGCAGGGACTCGGCCAGAACATTGCAGCGGGCCGGGTCCCGCTCGACGATGCGGACGCGGACGTGATTTTCCAGCAGCTCCTGGCTCAGGTAATAGGCGATGGCACCGCCGCCCACGATGAGGGCGTTGCGCACCGGCCGCACCGGCATATTGATACGCTGGAAGAACTCGTGGGCCTTTTCCTGCGTGGCGAGGAAGGTGACCTGGTCGCCGTTCTGCAGCACAAAGTTACCGTTGGGGATGATGACCCCGCCGTCACGCTCCACCGCGCAGACCAGAATGTCGCTCTTGAGGCGGGTGGGGATCTCATGAATGGCCACGCCGTCCAGCCCCTGCCGCTCGGTCAGCGCAAACTTGATGAGCCGCACGCGTCCGCCCGCGAAGGTATCGATCTTGCTTGCGCCCGGGAAGCGCAGCAGGTGAGAGATTTCCTTGGCCGCTGCCATTTCGGGGTTGATGATGGCCGAGATGCCGATCTGCTTCTTGATAAAGTCCAGCTCATGGCTGTAAGACGGGTTGCGCACGCGGGCGATGGCGTGGCAGTGGCCCGCCTTTTTGGCGAACATGCAGCACAGCAGGTTCAGCTCGTCCGATCCGGTGACTGCGATGAACACGTCCGCTTCCTCCACGCCCGCCTCAGACAGGGTGATGATGGACGAGCCGTTGCCGAGAATGCTCATCACATCGTAGGACTCCCCGATATGCTCCACACGGGCCTTGTTCGTATCGATAACGGTCACGTTGTGACCCTCTTCACTGAGCTGCCGCGCCAGCGCTGTGCCGACTTTGCCGCCGCCCACCAAAACGATCTTCATAGAATAACCCTTTCTCTTCTCCTGCGCCGTCTGGGCGCTATTGAGTAGATTATACCACATCCCGGGCAAAACATCTACAAAATCAGCCCTTCTGTCGGCTTTATCCACTACAAAGCGCAGTTTTGGCGGAAAAACGGCCCCGGAACACACAGATCCCGGGGCCGTTCTCAGCGATTCAGGTATTTCAGTACCGCTCCACGCCGTCCTTGGTGACGAGGGCGTAGACCAGCGGGGCTTCCTCGGGCTTTTCGGGGCCGTAGACGAGGCCGCTGCGGTACTCGGCGGCGGCAGCGTCGAACTTATCCGCCGCGCCGTAGAAGGTGGCGAGGCTCTCGCCCTTGTGGACGTAGTCGCCGCGCTTCTTGTGGAGGGTGATGCCGGCGGCAAAGTCCAGCGGGTCGCCCTTCTTCTGACGGCCTGCGCCCAGCAGAACGCTGGCAGAGCCGATCTTCTCGGCGTCGTTGGCGACGATGTAGCCGTCCTCTTCGGCCAGCAGCTCATAGCTGGCGGCGGGCTTCTCGAAGAGGCTGTAGTCATCCAGAACACGGGTATCGCCGCCCTGAGCCGCGAACATCTCCTTGCACTTTGCAAAGGCAGAGCCGTCTGCGATAACTGCTTCGGCCATGGCGCGGCACTCGGCGGGAGATCCCTTATCGGCCAGCACCAGCATATTCGCAGCCAGCTGCAGGCAGACCTCGGTCAGGTCGGCGGGGCCGTGGCCCTTGAGCACGTCCATGCTCTCCATGACCTCGAGGCTGTTGCCAATGTTGTGGCCCAGCGGGGTGTCCATATCAGTGATCATAGCAGCGACGCGGCGGCCATGATGGGTGCCGATGGAGACCATCAGCTTGGCCAGCTCGATGCTCTGCTCCACGGTCTTCATAAACGCACCGGTACCGGTGGTGACGTCCAGCAGGATAGCGTCCGAGCCGGAGGCCAGCTTCTTGGACATGATGCTGGACGCGATGAGGGGGATGCAGCTGACGGTTGCGGTGACGTCGCGGAGGGCGTACATCTTCTTATCTGCCACGGCGATGCCCTCGCTCTGGCCAATGACCGACAGGCCGATCTTGTTCACCTGTGCAAAGAACTCTTCCTGCGAGAGGGCGGTCTTTGTGCCGGGGACGCTCTCCATCTTGTCGATGGTGCCGCCGGTATGGCCGAGGCCGCGGCCGCTCATCTTGGCAATTTTGACGCCGCAGGCCGCCACGATGGGCGCGATGACCAGCGTGGTCTTGTCGCCCACGCCGCCGGTGGAGTGCTTGTCCACCTTGATGCCCGGGATGGGCGAAAGGTCTACCATGACGCCGCTGTGGGCCATCACGTCGGTCAGCTCAGCAGTCTCCTCGTCGGTCATGCCGCGCAGGTAGACAGCCATCATCCAGGCCGCCATCTGGTAATCAGCCACCTCGCCGCTGACGAAGCCGTTGACGATGGCTTCCAGCTCTTTGCGGCTGTGGGTGCCGCCGTCCCGCTTCTTGGCGATCAAATCGTAAATGCGCATAAGGTCACGCTCCTAAATAATATTCTCCGCCGACGGCCCGGGCCGCGCTGCCCCGCCTCCGGCAATAGTATGACATTGTAATCCAAGTATAGCAAATTTTCCCGCAAAAGCAAGCGCTGTTTTGTGGAATCTGTTGAAAAAGAAGCAAAAAGGGCGCAGCCGCCCGGAAAAGCAGCTGCGCCCGGAAAATACGCTCGAATCAGCGAGAACCCTTGTCGTAGGGGATACCCTCGGCCTTGGGGGCCATGCTGTTTTTGGAGGTGAAGGCCAGAATGACCATGGATGCCACAAAGGGCATCATGTTGTAGATGTTGCTGGACCAGTGGAGCTGTGCGAGGAAGGTGGAGTCGGCGATGTTGGCCAGACTCTTGAACACGGCAAAGAACATGGCTGCGCCGCAGATGTTGAAGGGCTTCCACTGGCCAAAGATCATAACGGCCATGGCAAGGAAGCCTGCACCGGCCACGCCGACCTCAAAGTTCCAGGTCTGGACGGGAGGCACGATATAGGCCAGACCGCCGATGGCACCCAGAGCGCCCGAGATGACGACACCGGCATAACGCATCTTGTAGACGTTGATGCCCACAGAGTCCGCAGCCTGAGGATGCTCGCCGCAGGCGCGCAGACGCAGGCCGAAGCGGGTCTTGTACAGCACGATGTAGCTGATGATGAGCAGTGCGATGCCCAACGGGACAAAGATGCTCAGCTCCAGGCCGCCGATGCTGAACAGGAAAGGCTTGTTGGAGTAGTTCAGCTTGGCGCTGCCGCTGTCGCTGAAGTTCTTGGAGATGACCACAGCCACCGCCGTCGCCAGCAGGTTCAGGGCCGTGCCGCCGATGGTCTGGTCCGCTTTCAGGTTGATGGACGCGAAGGCCAGCAGCAGGCTGTAGACCATGCCGGCGATAGCCGCCGCCAGCACCGCGATGAGCACGGTGGCGAAAGCCGGCAGGCTCTCGGGCAGCATGGTGAGGGTGAGGACACCCGCCACACCGCCGATGACCATGATGCCTTCCAGTGCGATGTTGATGATGCCGGAGTGCTCACTGAACATACCGCCCAGAGCGACCAGCATCAGCACGATGCCATACAGCAGAGTATACTTGATGAGAAGCAGCATATCACTTGCCCTCCTTCTTGGTTTCGGTCTTAGCAGGGGCAGGCTCTGCATTCACGTTGGTCTTGTCCGCATTCTTGAACAGCATGGAGTGGATCTTGCCACGGAACAGCATGGAGAATGCGCACAGGTAGATGATGATACCGCTGATCAGGTCGGAGATCTCGGTGGGGTAATACTTGGTGGACAGGAAAGAGCCGCCGACCGAGATGTGGGAGATGAAGATTGCGGAGAAGATGGTGCCGATGGGGTTGGAGCTTGCCAGCAGGGCCACAGAGATGCCGTTGAAGCCCATGGCCGGCAGGCTGGTGGAGTTCAGCGGGTTCCACTGAGAGACGTTGGACAGGTAGTAGAGGCCGGCGCCGAAGCCTGCCAGAGCGCCTGCAATGGCCATGGAGAGGATGATGTTCTTCTTCTCGTTGATGCCGGCGTAGCGGGCGGCGCTCTTGTTCAGGCCGACGGCCTTCAGCTCATAGCCAAAGGTGGTCTTGTTCAGGATGACCCAGATCAGAATGGCGACTGCCGCAGCGAGGAAGATCGCAATGGTGGTGCTATTGGTCTGGAACATCTTGTTCAGGCCGAAGTCCGGGATGATGGACTGGGCGTACTCAGCGTTCTTGCTCAGGTTCAGGGTACGGGTGTTGCGCACGTCGTACATGGGGCCGGTGCCGTTCTGGTAGATAAGCTCATTGACCAGATACAGGCCGATCCAGTTGAACATAATAGAGGTGATGACCTCGTTGATGTTGAAGTAAGCCTTGAAGAAGCCGGGGATAGCGCCCCAGATGCCGCCGAGGATGGTGGCGACGATCAGGCAGACATACCAGGGCATCTTGAGCATGATGGCACAGTAGAGTGCGCCGTAAGCGCCCAGCGTGTACTGACCGGCAGCACCGATGTTGAACAGGCCGGTCTTGAAGGCGAAGGCCACGGACAGACCGGTCATGATGAGGGGTGCTGCGTTGGCCAGCTCCTTGCCGACGCCGTAGGGGGCGTCATGGAAGCCGCCCTTAATGATGCGGACAAAGCCGTCGCCCCATGCATGGGCCGGGTTGATGGCCAGCAGCACGAGGAAGCCCACAGCCATGCCGATGACGATGCACAGCAGCGCGGCCAGCACACTGGTGATGGAGCTGTTGAGGTTGCTGTGGGAAAGTTTTTTCTTGTTCATTTATTTGCTCTCCTTTCCCTGCTTGCGTGCGCCGGCCATGTAGAGGCCCAGCTCCTGCACAGTGGTGGTCTTGGGGTCGAACTCGCCCACGATCTCGCCCTCGTACATGACGAGGATGCGGTCGGACAGGTTCATGACCTCATCCAGCTCGAGGCTGACCAGCAGGACAGCTTTGCCCTTGTCGCGCTGGGCGACGATCTGGCGGTGGATGTATTCGATAGCGCCGACATCCAGGCCGCGGGTGGGCTGAACAGCCACCAGCAGCTTGGGGTCTTTGTCGATCTCGCGGGCGATGATGGCCTTCTGCTGGTTGCCGCCGGACATGCTGCGCACGATGGTGGAGCTGCCCTGACCGCTGCGGACGTCGTACTGAGCGATCAGCTTATCGGAGTACTCGCGGACTTTATCGGACTGGATGAAGCCGCCCTTCTGGAACTCGGGCTGCCAGTAGCGCTGGAGCACCATGTTGTTCTCGAGGCTGTAATCCAGCACCAGACCGTGCTTGTGGCGGTCTTCGGGGATGTGGCTCATGCCGTCCTTCGAGCGCTGACGGATGCTCTCGCGGGTGATGTCCTTGCCGTCCAGTGTGATCTTGCCGCCCGACAGTTTTTCGAGGCCGGTGAGGCCATAGACAAGCTCGGTCTGGCCGTTGCCCTCGATGCCCGCCAGACAGACGATCTCGCCTGCGTGGACCTGGAAGGTGACGTCCTTGACGGAGTCCTTCTTGCGCTGGTCGTTATGGATGGTGACGCCCTCCACGTCCAGCACGACATCGCCCGGGTGAGCGGGCTTTTTATCGACCTGAAGCTGGACATCACGGCCGACCATCATGCGGGAAAGCTCTTCCTTGGTGGTGTCCTTGATGTCCACGGTACCCATATACTTGCCCTTGCGCAGGACGGTGCAGCGGTCGGCGACCGCCATGATCTCGTTGAGCTTGTGGGTAATAAAGAGGATGGACTTGCCCTCCTTCTTGAACCCGCGCATGATCTCCATCAGCTCGTCGATCTCCTGCGGGGTCAGCACAGCGGTGGGTTCGTCGAAGATGAGGATCTCATTGTCGCGGTAGAGCATCTTCAAAATCTCCACGCGCTGCTGCATACCGACCGAAATATCACTGATGAGCGCATCGGGGTCAACACGCAGACCGTACTTCTCGCTCAGGGCCACGACCTTCTTGCGGGCCTCGGCCTTCTGCAAAAAGCCCAGCTTGTTGGGCTCCACGCCCAGAATGATGTTGTCCAGCACGCTGAAGCACTCCACCAGCTTGAAGTGCTGGTGGACCATGCCGATGCCCAGTGCATTTGCATCGTTGGGGTTGCGGATGGCGACCTCCTTGCCGTTTTTGAGGATCTTACCCTCCTCCGGCTGATACAGGCCGAACAGCACGCTCATCAGGGTACTTTTGCCTGCGCCGTTCTCGCCCAGCAGGGCATGGACCTCACCTTTGCGCAGCTGCAGGGTAATGTCGTCGTTTGCCTTGATGCCCGGGAACTCCTTGGTGATATGGAGCATCTCGATCACAAAATCCTCTGCCAATCTGCTCACTCTCCTTTCGTGTCCAAACGACACTTATACTATTGTAATGCCCATTATACCGTATTTTTGCTGTTTTGCACACTTCTTTTTGAAAATTTAGTGTTTTGCTGTATCATAAGTATTACTTTTGTACATTTCGACGAACATTCCTTCATCGTCTTGAAAAAGCATACAAAAAAGGCGGGACGCCCTTTGCAAAGCGTCCCGCCCGGGAAGTTTCTGATTACTGGATGTAGTTGACGGTGGTGAACTCGCTGACGGTGGGCTTGGTGCTATCGTCAGAGCTGTTGTCCACAGTGATCTCGCCGCTCTTGATCTTCTCCTTCAGAGCCTCGTACTCGTCGGTGGTGAAGGTCTCGAAGTTCCAGCTGTCAGCATCAGTGGGCAGACCGACGTAGTCGCCGTCCTCCAGACCGAAGTTGCCGTTGGAAGCAGCGATGTCGCCCCAATCGCCTGCATCGATGTCGGACAGAGCGGTGTTGACAGCCTCGGTCAGGCCCTTCATAGCGGAGGTGATGAAGGGGTTGTAAGCGAAGGAGCCGTCTGCCACGCCGTTGACACCGATGTAGTTCTGGTCAACGTCAACGCCGACGACATAGCCGTTGCTCTTCAGAGCAGCCTCAACAGCGGAGGTGTAGATGCCGCCGCCGCAGGCGAAGACGACCTGCGTGCCGTTGGAGTACCAGCCCTCCATACGGGAGGTGATGTTAGCATCGCCGTAGAACTGGCCGCCGTAGAAGTAGTTGATGTCGATGTTGGTACCCAGCTCCTGAGCAGCAGCATCAGCGCCCTGCACATAGCCGTAGCCGTAACGGATGACAGCGGGGACAGCCATGCCGCCGAGGAAGCCCAGCTTGGTCTTGCCGTCCTTAACGACAGCGTAGCCAGCCATATAACCTGCCTGCTCCTCCTTGAAGGTGATGCAGTAGCAGTTTGCGGGGATGGCGTCGGTGCCGATGTCGCCCTGGGTGACATCGATAGCGATGAACTTGACATCGGGGTACTGGTCAGCAGCCCATGCCAGGGAAGCGCCGTACAGGTAGCCGACGCAGACGATGACGTCAGCGCCGTCGTTGACAGCCTGACGGATCATGGTCTCGCGGTCCTCATCGGAAGCGTCAGCCTCGGGGATGTAGTACTGGCAGTCATCGCCCATGTAGCCGGAAACAGCGGTCCAGCAGGCCTGGTTGAAGCTCTCATCGTCGATGGTGCCGGTGTCGCAGGTCAGAGCGACCTTCACGATCTTCTCGCCGCCCTCAGCGGTGGAAGCGGCTGCGCTGGTGGAGGCAGCTGCAGAGGAAGCAGTGGAAGAGGAAGAACCGCCGCAGGCAGTCAGAGCAGCGGCAGCAGCAGCGGCGCCAGCCACTGCCAGGAAGTTACGACGAGAAATCATCATAATGAAAACTCTCCTTTTATTTTAATATAATCGCGTTTTGTTGACGAAATGTGCGCACTTGCACATTTACTGGCTCAAGTATAGCGGGAAGAAGTGACAGATGCAAGCCTTTTCCGATTACAAAACATTTACAATTATTTTATCAAAATTGTATAAAAAACATACTTATCCCGGAAAATCCGCTCCACCCAGCCTTTTTCGCGCAGCTGTGTTCAATCTTCCACGGCCTTGTTGCCCGCCACGTTGGAGGGACCGAAGCCGAAGGGCAGCAGCTCGTCCATGCTGCGCTCGATGAAATCGTCCGGGCTTTTTGCCATGATGACATTCAGCTCCGGGCCGCCGAATTCGAACAGCGCCTGACGGCAGACGCCGCAGGGCGAGGTGATCTGCTTGTTGACTTCGCCCCGGCGCGCACCCACCACGGCGATGTCGGTGAACCTGGTCACGCCCTCGGCCACAGCCTTGAACAGGGCCGTCCGCTCGGCGCAGCTGGTGGGGGTAAAGGCGGCATTCTCCACGTTGCAGCCGGTGAAGATGCGGCCATCCTCGGCGCGCAGGGCAGCGCCCACCATAAAGTCGCTGTAAGGCGCGTAAGCCCTCTCCCTGGCCGCAAGGGCCATCCGGATGAGCTCCTGCTTTTCTTCCAGAGTCAGTTTTGTCATGGTCGGTTCTCCTTTTTGCAATTTGTAGATATGGCGTTCCTCGTCCTGTGGGACGAAGCCAATGGATTCAAACATTTTCTGCGACTGGGTATTGAAGGAATAGATGTGCGCGAAGCACTCCGCCAAACCCCTTTCCCGAGCCAGCTCCAGCATTTTTTCGATGACCTTCCGCCCGATGTGTTTATTCTGGTACTCCTTGCAGATGACGATGGCAAGCTCGCCGGTCGTCCGCAGGCTGACGTCACCACAAAGCACACCCCGATACTCGATATAAAACAGTTCCCCGTGTGTGTCCAGATAATGATACATCCGCTTCAGCAGTGGCAAATCATAAACGAAGTCCCTGTTATCTACCTGTTTGCAGAGCTGTGCATCCTGATACCACGCAAGTGCTGTATCGTAGGCCGGATAATACGGAACAAGCCGGATGTTCCCCTCCACAGAAATCGGACTGCGCACCATGTTCACCGTTTCTCTGTTCATCGGCCTCATTCCCTTCTGTGTCGTACATTCTTCTGTGTCGTGTATTTAAGTATAAATCATTCTTTTAAGAAGTGCAAGCGGCGATAATTACGCAGCATTATGCAATGACAGCTCTTGCATTTGTCATTACAAATGAATATAATAGAATTATAAAGGAGGCGCATCAGAATGGCAAACGCAGTCAATGTGAATTTTCGGATGGACCCCGACCTCAAGCGGAGCATGGAGGAGGTCTGTGCCGAGATGGGGCTTTCGATGACGACAGCCTTCACGATTTTTGCAAAGAAAGTGTCGCGCGAGCATCGGATCCCCTTTGAAGTCTCCGCTGACCCCTTCTATTCTGAAAGCAACATCAACCATCTCCGTCAAATCGTCCATGATATTGACACCGGCAAAGCCAAGCTCACCGAACATGAACTGATCGAGGTGGACTGATGAGGCTGCTGTGGGAAGAGGAAGCGTGGGAAGATTATTGTCTTTGGCAGACGCGGGACAAAAAGCTGCTGAAGCGAATCAACTCCCTCATAAAAGACATTCAGCGGAACACCTATGAGGGCATCGGCAAGCCCGAGCCTTTGAAGGGAGATTTGAGCGGATGGTGGAGTCGGCGTATCGACGACACCCACCGCATCGTCTACCGGGAGCAGGATGGAAACATCATCATTGCGTCCTGTTACGGTCATTACACGGATACCTGAGAAGCAAAAAGACTGCTGTCGGCCGACAGCAGTCTTTTTGTATTATGGTTAAATCAATACTCCGCGCCCAGTGCGACCTTCATCATATCGGTGAAGCTCTTCTGGCGCTGCTCTGCGGTGGTGATCTCCGGGGAGACAAAGCTGTCGGAGATGGTCAGCAGGCAGGCAGCGTTCTTGCCCAGCACCTCGGCGTTGGCGAACAGAGCAAAGCTCTCCATCTCCACGCAGAGGCAGCCGCGCTCGTCGCGCAGCAGCTCCCAGTAGGTGGGCTTTGCATCGGAAGGCTGACGGTAGAAAACGTCGGAGGAGTGGATGTTGCCCTCGATGAGCTTGATGCCCTGCTTCTTGGCGGAGGCGCGCAGCTTGTCATTCAGAGTCTCGCTGGGGAAGGTGATGTCGTGGTCGTTGCCGCTCTGGACGCGGGCATAGTTGGACTCACTGACCGCACCGGTAGCCAGAACGGTGTCGAACAGCTTGGCGTCGGCAGTGTAGCTGCCAGCGGAGCCGATGCGGATGATGTTGTCCACATCGTAGAACTTGAACAGCTCGTAGGAATAGATGCCGATGGAGGGCATACCCATGCCGCTGCCCATCACGCTGATGGGACGGCCCTCATAGGTGCCGGTAAAGCCCAGCATCCCGCGGACATCCGTCACCTGACGGACATCCTTCAGGAAGGTGTCAGCAATGAACTTTGCGCGCAGGGGGTCGCCCGGCATCAGGACAGTCTTTGCGAAATCGCCCTTTTCGGCGCTGATGTGAGGAGTAGCCATAAGAATTATCTCCTTTTTATAAAATTATTTCTTCCCCGGGAATACGTTCTGCGGGGGAATGTACGAACCATTGAGACGTATCTCGAAGTGGCAGTGGTTGCCGGTGGAACGGCCCGTGCTGCCCAGATAGCCGATGAGCTGGCCCTGCCGGACGGTCTGGCCCGCACTGACAGTCAGGGACAGGCAGTGTGCATACACAGAGCTGTATCCGCCGCCGTGGTTGATGATGACCGAGTAGCCATAGCCCGTACCTGCACCGGCCTTGTTGTAACCCGCCTTGGTGACGGTACCGCCTGCGGAGGCGTAGATGGGCGTACCGGCCGGGGCGCAGATGTCCACGCCCTTGTGGCGTCCGCCGTACCAGCGCGAGCAGTAGCGGTAGTTCGGCACAGGCCAGATGAACTGGCCGCTGCCGGTGATGTACTTGGTGCTGGAAGTCACCTTCTTGGTGCCTTCGACCACCTTCTTGTTCACCGGCTCCTTGATGACCTCGGTGGAAAGCACGCTCTGGTCCACAAGGATATTCTTGGTGTCGTAGACGTTCTGGAGGGTCACACGGCGCAGACCGTTCTCGCCCTCCTGGAGCACCTTGGTGGTTCCCTTCGTATATTCGTTGGATTTTGTCGTCTCCGTGGAGAATGCGATTTCTTCCTCACGGGTCTCGATGCGGGTGATGCGCACCTCAAGGCCAGCCTCTTCTTTGGTGATGACGAGGTGGTCGCCCTCAAGGATGCTGGACGTCTCGCTCAGCGGCTCACCCTTGAACGCCGGGTTGAGGGCGCACAGCTCACGGAAGGTCAGGTCATTGTTATGTGCGATGGACCAGAGAGTGTCGCCCGCCTTGACGGTGTAGACCTTCTGGGCCTGCTTCACGCCCACCAGCTCCTGTCGGACGGTCTCAAAATCCTGCAAGCCTTCCTTGAAGTAGAGGCCGTCTTCCAGCGTGACCTGCTTGTTGAAGCCCACGCTCACATTGGGGTCGTCCTCTTCTTCCTCGTAGGGGTCGAGCATGGCGGCGAGGTAATCCCGCAGCGCGTTGCCGTCACTGCACACTGCCGTCAACTCGCCGTCCAGATAAAGAGCCGTGCCTTCGCTGATCTGGTCGCCAGCGCTCTGGATGATGGCGTTTGCCATCTCGTTTTCGTCCATCATGTGGTGGGCGATGGCGAGGGTGTAGCTCGGCTCGATGGTCCACTCGGTCTTGTCGGTGCCGGCGTAGCTGATACGCTCCATCACGTCCTCGCGGGCCGTGTTGAAGACGTCCTCATTCGCCACATAGCCCACGGTTTCGCCGTTGACCCGGACGGCCAGTGCATAAGGCTGGTGGATGACATATTGGAACACTGCTGCGCCCAGCGCCAGTGCGCAGATGGGCAGGGCATACATCGCCATGCGGGGCAGCAGACTGAGGTTGCGGCGGACGCCGTTTTTGAAGTAGTGGACGCTGGCCTCAAATGCTGCACCGAAGCCCTGCTCCCTGCGGATGCGGTGGGCATGGATGAGAAGGGACACGATGCCCTTTGCAAACAGCACGATGGGGCCAAACAGGTCTTTAACCACCTGTGCTGCGCCGGGGAACGCCGTCTCCGCCAGAGCCTTTGCAAAGCGGCGGATGCCTCCAGCAACCCAGAGAGCGGCGTACTTGACGGCACGCCCCACCCGCACGGCAGCATACTCCGCGCCAAAGCCCAGCGCGTAGAGCGCTGCGCCAATGCGCAATACCAGCTTCGACGAGCGCAGCTTCCGGGAGGCATTGTCCAGCCGGTGTCTGCGGCGGCGATACCGCCGGTGGCGGCGCAGCAGATGGACGCACTGGAGCTGCGCCCAAAGCGAGCGCAGCTTTGCGCGGAAGCCGGTGTGCCGCGGCGCACCGGCTGGCTCGTCCTGCCGCGTTTCAGTTGTTTTATCTTCCAGCAAAAAGGATGCTCCTTCCTGTATTTTCAGGAGATTCTGATTTGTCTCTTTTCTCTGTTATCGACATGCTGCCGCATCAGGACAGCTTTTTTGACAAGAATAACTCTATTTATTATACACCCTGCCAGCGCCGAAACAAGCATTGACACAAAATTTGGGCTTAGCTTTCACTTACTTTTCACGAAATACACAAATTTAGACAAAAAGCTTTGTCATATCCTCCGGCAGCGGGCTTTCCACTGTCACCGGCCTCAGGGTCGTCTCGTCCACCGGTACTTCGATGCCGATGCCGTCCGGCATCCGCTCGCAGCGCGGCACCCAGAACGTCTGTTTTGCGCAGTGGAGCGCCTGCCGCCCGATGCGCGCCCGGCTCCCGCCGTAGAGGTCATCTCCGGCCAGCGGGTGGCCGATGGATGCAAAATGTACCCGTATCTGGTGGGTCCGGCCCGTCACCGGGACGCAGGCCGCGAGGCTCAGGCCGTTTTGGGCTTTCAATATGGTATATTCCGTCCGGCTGGGTTTGCCATCGGGGGTGACGCACCGCCCGATGATACTCTCCCCCTGCCGCCCGATGGGGGCGTCGATGACGCCCGGCCCGAGGGGAAGTTCTCCTTCTGCAACGGCGTAGTAGAGCTTTTCCACCCGCTGAGCCAGCAGCGGGGCGGCGTAGCCATTCTGGGCCGCCAGCACGAGGCCGCTGGTGTCCTTGTCGATGCGGTTCACCGGGCGGAAGACGGGGCTTCTACCCTGACGCAGCGCCCAGGCGGCATAGCCGTTCGCCAGCGTATCCAGCGGGTAATTCAGGGTTGGATGCACTGCGAGATGGGGCGGCTTTTCCACCACGAGGGCAAAAGCGTCCTCGTAGACCACATCCACCGGGATGTCGTTCTGCGGCACAACGCTCTCCCCCTCCGGCGGCAGTTCAAAGGAGATGACCTGCCCGGCCTCCACCCGGCGGTTGGCCAGGATGGGGGCACCGTCGGCAAAAAAGCCGTTGCCCCGGAATTTCACGGCCCGGGACAGGTCGGTGGAGACACTGCACTTGCGCAGAAAACCACGCAGCAGCATCCCATCCGCCTCGGGCGGGACTTTGAAATAAAGCTTCATCTTCCCACCTCCAGCGCGGGCAACATATAAGATAAGTATAGCAAAATTCTCTTTCTCTTGCAAATCTTGTTTTTTTATGGTATCATGAGGAGCGGAAAACGAGTGGAACATACGGCGGCGGGGCGGCTTTGACCGCTCTGAGGAAAGTCCGGGCCTCACAGAGCACGGTAACTGCTAACGGCAGCCGAGGGTGACCTCAGGGAAAGTGCAACAGAAAGGAAACCGCCGCAGCAATGCGGTAAGGATGAAAGGGCGAGGTAAGAGCTCACCAGCGCATGGGTGACTATGCGGCTTTGTAAACCCTACCGGAAGCAACGCCTATATGGGACGTACAGCGCTGCTCGCGTGTCCCGAAGGCGGCACGAACCTGTCAGCAATGGCAGGTCTAGACAGATCGTCGTTTAATACAGAACCCGGCTTACGGTCTATCTCGTTTTCCATCTTTTGTTTTCAGCGCTGTCTGCGGTGTGCAGGCAGCGTTTTTTGTTTCTTTAACCACACTGTCACTTTTCGTTTGGGCCGGTTTGTGGTATACTGAACAAAACCCCGCAGAGCACGTCTCCGCCGGGACCTTAATTCAATAGACAGGATGTGAAATCCTCCGATGAAAGATGGTTTTTTGAAAGCAGCTGCCCTCTCGCCCTCACTGCGGGTGGCCGACTGCAACTATAACGCTTCCCAAATCGTATCTCAGTTACAGGACGCTGCCGCCCGCGGCGTCAGGCTGGCGGTGTTCCCCGAGTTCTGCCTCACCGGCTACACCTGCGGCGATCTGTTCTTGCAGCGCACGTTGCAGCAGGGCGCGCTGGACGCCCTGCAGACCGTGCTGGACGCCAGCCGGGAGCTGGATGTCGTGGTCCTCGTGGGCCTGCCGCTGCTGGTGCGTGGCAAGCTGTACAACTGCGCCGCCGTCCTCTGCGGCGGGCGTCTGCTGGGCCTTGTCCCCAAGACCTACCTGCCCAACTACGGCGAGTTCTACGAAAAGCGCCAGTTCACCCCGGGCAGCACTGAGGTAGAGACGGTAACAGTCTGCGGGCAGGAGGTGCCTTTCGGTACGTCCCTGCTCTTCCGCTGCCGCCAGATGCCCAGCTTCGTTCTGGGCGTGGAGATCTGCGAAGACCTGTGGAGCGCTCTGCCCCCCTCCACCTTCCACACGCTGGCCGGTGCCACCGTCATTGCGAACCTTTCGGCCAGCGATGAGACGGTCGGCAAGGCCGAGTACCGCCGGGCGCTGGTGTCGAACCAGTCCGCCCGCCTGCTCTGCGGCTACCTGTACGCTTCTGCCGGCCACGGCGAGAGCACCCAGGACATGGTCTTCGCCGGCCACGACCTCATCGCCGAGAACGGCGCCCTCCTCGCCGAGACGTCTCCCTTCGAGGGCGGCTGGGCTGAGACGGAGCTGGACTGCCAGCGGATGGAGTCGGAGCGGGCGCGCAACACCAGCTTCGAGCCCAGCTCTGAGGGGTATCTGACCGTCGATTTCGACCTTGCCCTCACCGAGACAAAGCTCTCCCGCTGGGTAGACCCCACGCCTTTCATCCCCCACGACGAGCGCCGCCGGGCCGAGCGCTGTGAGTTGATCTTGAAAATGCAGGCCGACGGCCTCGCCAAGCGCCTCGAGCATGCCCACGCCAAGACGGCGGTCATCGGCATCTCGGGCGGTCTGGACAGCTGCCTCGCTCTGCTGGTGGCCGTCCGCGCCATGAAACAGCTGGGCCGCTCCACCAGCGATGTGCTGGCCGTGACCATGCCCTGCTTCGGCACCACCCACCGCACCCGCAGCAATGCAGAGATCTTATGCGACGAGCTGGCCGTCAGCTTTACCGAGATCGACATCGCCAACACCGTCCACAGCCACTTCAAGGACATCGGCCAGGACGAGAGCGTGCTGGACGTCACCTTCGAGAACGGACAGGCTCGTGTGCGCACCCTCGAGCTGATGGACACTGCCAACCGCACCGGCGGCCTCGTTGTCGGCACCGGCGACCTCTCCGAGCTGGCGCTGGGCTGGGCCACCTACAACGGCGACCACATGAGCATGTACGGCGTCAACGCCGGTGTCCCCAAGACGCTGGTGCGCCACCTCGTCCAGTATGAGGCCGACATTGCCGCCTCCGCCGAGCTGCGCCGGGTGCTGCTGGACATCCTCGACACCCCCGTCTCCCCGGAGCTGCTGCCCGCCAAGGACGGCGAGATCTCTCAGAAGACGGAAGACCTCGTGGGTCCCTATGAGCTGCACGACTTCTACCTTTATTATGTTCTCCGCTTCGGCTTCGGCCCGTCGAAGATATTCCGGCTGGCGAAAGCGGCCTTCGCAGGCCGGGCCGAGTACCCGGACGAAGTGCTCTACAAGTGGCTGCGCAACTTCTACTGGCGGTTCTTCGCCCAGCAGTTCAAACGCAGCTGCCTGCCCGACGGTCCCAAGGTGGGCAGCGTCACCCTCTCGCCCCGGGGCGACTGGCGGATGCCCAGCGACGCAGCCGCCGCGCTCTGGCTGGCCGAGCTGGAACAGATCCCGCTCAAAGGATAATTTTTTATGAAACAACACAAAAAACTGCTGATAAATCTGGTCTTTGCCGCCGTCATTCTGGCTGCAGCCGCCGTGCTGCTGCTGGTGCGGAAAGCAAACCAGACCGGTGCGCCTCTCTGCGCAGAGCTCATCTACGGCGACAGTAACACCAGGCTGACCTTTCCCCTCGAAAAAGACGCCGATTACGATGTGGACACCGGCTATCTCACCGTCCACATCAAGATCCAGGACGGCGCGGCCCGCTTTGTAGATTCGCCCTGCCCTGACCACATCTGCGAGTCCTTCGGCTGGCTCAGCGAGGAAGACCAGACGGCCACCTGCCTGCCCGCCCGGGCTGTGCTGAGCATCATCCCCACCACATGATGGCATACACATCCAAAGGAGTGAACGCCTATGTTTGACGAAAACAAGCATACCCATCCCCAGAATAACGACGAAGGCCCCCGGCACATCCACCGGGGCATCAAGCGCAGCGAGCCCGACGAAGTGGAGGTAGACAGCGCCGATTTCTTCTCGCCGGAGCCTCCCCGCCCCAAAGCACCGCCGAAACCGGCACCGACGCCTCCGTCTGAGCCGCCGAAACCTCCGGTGCCGCCCCGCAGACAGTGGGAGCCGCTGCACCCCAGCGAGCCCGCCCCCGCTGACGACAAACTTCCGAAAGGAGGAATGGTCTTGCTGGTACTGCAGGCCATCCTGAGCCTTGCCGCGCTGGTGCAGCTCTGGCGCACCCAGATGCTGCCGGTGCTCTACCTCGTTATCATCACTGCGCTTCTGGTGCTGCTCTGGCTGCTGGTGCGCAAGTGCCTCGCCTCCCGCAGCGGTGCCGTCGTGGCCCGGGTGCTGTCCGTCCTGCTCTGCGCCGCGCTGGCCGTGGGCTGTGTCTGGGCGCAGCAGGGTCTGACCGCACTGGACAGCATGACTTCCGGCCTGCTCACCGGCGCAGAGGCGAATAAGATCACGAAAGAGCCGTTCGTCGTCTACCTCAGCGGTGTAGACAACCGCGGCGAGCTGACCGAAAAAGCCCGCAGCGACGTGAACATCCTCGCTGTGGTCAACCCCACCACCAAGCAGGCGGCCCTCATCAACACCCCGCGCGACTACTATGTTGACCTCGCAGGCACCGACAGCAAGGACAAGCTGACCCACGCCGGCCTCTACGGCGTCGAGACCAGCATGGCCACGCTGGGCAACCTTTACGGCGTGAATGTGGAGCACTACCTCCGCATCAACTTTGCGGGCTTCATCAACATCATCGACGCCATCGGCGGCGTGGACGTCTACTCCGACCAGGCCTTCACCTCGGTGGGCAGCCCCGGCTACTACGACCCCACCACCTTCGCCGAGGGCTGGAACCATCTGGACGGCAAGTCCGCTCTGGCTTTTGCCCGTGAGCGCCACGCCTTCAAGACCGGCGACATCCAGCGCGGCATCAACCAGATGAAAGTCATCGACGCGATGGTCAACAAGCTCAAGTCTCCCGCCCTGCTCATGGGCTTCTCCAAGCTGATGGACGCCGCCGCCGACTGCTTCGTCACCAGCCTCTCGCAGGAACAGATCTCTGCGCTGGTCCGGATGCAGCTGGGCGACCTTGCCAACTGGGACATCCAGAGCTACACCGTCACCGGCTCGGGCGCGAAGAGCACCAAGTGCTACTCCGCCAAGGGCCAGAGCCTCTACGTCATGAAGCCGGATGAGAACTCGGTCAACGAAGCCAAGGCCCTCATCGCAGCGGTTCTGGGCGGCGAGGACAAGCTCACCAGCACCAGCCAGACCCCCGAGAAGACCGATGTCTTCACGCCGACCGCCGACCCCAACGCCGGTGCATCCATCCCGGAGGAATCTCCCGACAGCGTTATCGCAGAAGAGCCCGCCGAGAGCGAAGTCCCGGCGGAAGAGGCCCCCGCTGACAGCCAGCCCACCGAGGGTGACGCCTCCGGTGAGCCCAGCGCTTCCACCGAGGTTCCTGCAGACGGCAGCGAAGAAGCCCCGGCAGACTCCACCGAGTCGCCGTCCTTCAGTATGCCGACTCAGGAGCAGGTGGAGCAGGCGGCTTCCTCCCTGCATCAGGCCGCTTCCACCGTGCTGGACGCCCTGTTCGGCTCCGGCAGCGGCGACGCTTCCAGCGCTGAAAATGATGCAGCGTAAATAGAATTGCAAAAGAAAAAGGACTGCTCACGCAGTCCTTTTTCTTTTGCCTGTTTAAGCTAAAATGTCGCTCAGCACGCTCTGGCCGTCCAGCGTGGAAGCATCCACACCCAGATAGTCGCAGATGGTCTGTGCAATGGTTCCGAAGCAGAGCCTGGTGCCGAGGTCAACGCCCGGCTTGACGCCCTTGCCGCAGATGAGATACGGCACATACTCGCGGGTATGATCGGTGGTCTTGGTGTAGGAGGGGTCACAGCCGTGGTCGGCCGTGACCATCAGAATGTCGCCCTCCCGCATCCCGGGGATGAAGTCGGCAACGAACTTGTCGAACTCGGTGGCGGCGGCGGCGTAGCCTGCCACGTCGCGGCGGTGGCCGTAGAGCATATCGAAATCGACGAGGTTCACGAAGGCCAGACCCTCGAAGTCGCGGGTCTGCAGGGCCTTGGTGAAAGCGATGCCGTTGGTGTTGCCGGTGGTCTTGATCTTCTCCGTCACGCCCTCGCCGTCGAAGATGTCGAAGATCTTACCGACCGCGATGACGTCCTTACCGGCGTCCTTGAGCAGATCCAGCATGGTCTTGCGGGGCGGCTTGAGGCTCAGGTCGTGGCGGTTGGTGGTGCGGTAGAAGGTGTCGGCGGTGCGGCCGAGGAAGGGACGGGCGATGACGCGGCCCACGCCGTACTCGCCCTTCAGCATCTCGCGGGCGATCTCGCAGTAACGGTACAGCTCATGCACCGGCACAAGCTCCTCGTTGGCGGCGACCTGAAACACGCTGTCGGCGCTGGTGTAGACGATGAGGGCATCCTCCTTCATGGCCTGCTCGCCGTAGTCCTTCAGCACCTGTGTGCCGGAGTAGGGCTTGTTGCAGAGGACTTTGTGGCCGGTCTTTTCCTCGAACTCGTGGATGAGGCTGTCCGGGAAGCCGTCCGGGAAGGTGGGCAGCGGCTTGGGGCTGACGACACCGGCGATCTCCCAGTGGCCGATGGTGGTATCCTTGCCCATGCTCTGCTCCTGCAGGCGGGCGAAGGAGCCGATGGGGGCGGCATCCTTCTCGCCGACGGTCACACCGTCGATGTTGAACAGTCCGAGTTTTTTCAGGTTGGGGCAGTTGAAGTTGGGGTGGTTGGCGATGGCGCCGAGGGTGTTGGTCCCCTCATCGCCAAAGGCTGCGGCGTCCGGCTCTGCGCCGATGCCGAAGCTGTCCAGAACGATCAGAAAAACGCGCTTTTCCATTACGCTTTCACTCCGTTTCTATCATTTTGCGCTCACCTCTGTCCCTTCGGGGCAGAAGTGAGACTTTTGCTTAGCCCTATTATAGGCGATGGACGCACTTTTCGCAAGCGTTTTATCTCTCCGGCATCTATCACGAAAATTTAAGGTTTTCTTTGCCGAATTTTTTCTTGCTCTCTTGTACACAAGCGGTTATAATATAGAATGGTAAGGTTTTCAAACACCCCTGACCGGGCCGATGTCCGGCCAGCGGCCGCAGGGCATATCTGGCACCTGTGCGCCCATCATAGAGGAAAAAAGAGACTGTTAGAGGTATATTTATGAGAAAAACGAAGATCATCTGCACCCTTGGCCCTTCTACCGATAAGGACGGCGTCCTGCGCGAGCTGGTCGCCAACGGCATGAACGTGGCCCGCTTCAACTTTTCCCACGGCTCCTACGAGGAGCACAAGGGCCGTCTGGACATGCTGAAGGCTATCCGCGCTGAGCTGAACAAGCCCGTTGCTGCCCTGCTGGACACCAAAGGCCCCGAGATCCGCCTGAAGGAGTTCAAGAACGGCGTTGAGATGCTGGAAGCCGGTCAGACCTTCACCCTGACCACCCGCGAGGTGGAGGGCACCAAGGAGATCTGCTCCATCACCTACAAGGACCTGCCCCAGGACGTCCACGAGGGCGGCACCATCATGCTGGACGACGGCCTCATCAAGCTGGCCATCAAGAGCGTCACGGACACCGACATCGTCTGCGAAGTGCTCAACAGCGGCAAGATCAAGACCAAGAAGGGCGTCAATGTCCCCGGCGTCCACCTGTCCATGCCCTACCTGAGCCAGCGCGACCGCGATGACATCATCTTCGGTGTCCAGCAGGGCTTCGACTTCATCGCTGCTTCCTTCGTGCGCACCGCACAGGACGTCTACGACATCCGCAACCTGCTGAACGAGTACGACTCCAACATCCGCATCATCGCCAAGATCGAGAACCGCGAGGGCGTCAATAACATCGACAGCATCCTGTCCGCTGCCGACGCCGTCATGGTCGCCCGCGGCGACCTGGGCGTCGAGATCGACTTCACTGAGCTGCCCGGCATCCAGAAGAGCGTCATCGACCGTTCCTTCTCCTTCGGCAAGCCCATCGTCACTGCTACCCAGATGCTGGACAGCATGATGGTCAACCCCCGCCCCACCCGCGCCGAGATCTCCGACGTGGCAAACGCCATCTACGACGGCACTTCCGCTATCATGCTCTCCGGCGAGACCGCTGCGGGCGCATACCCTGTTGAGGCCCTCAAGACCATGTCCGCCATTGCAGAGCGCACCGAGAACGAGGTCCACTACCGCGACAACCGCCTGACCGATGCCGCCGGCCAGATCAGCGTCAGCGACGCTACCGCACACGCTGCCTGCCTGACCGCAAAGGACGTCAACGCTTCTGCCATCGTCACCGTGTCCGAGTCCGGCAACACTGCCCGCCTGCTGAGCAAGTACCGCCCCTCTCAGCCCATCATCGCCTGCGTCATGGACGAGCAGGTCCAGCGCCAGCTGTCCATCTCCTGGGGCATCACCCCGCTCATGATGGACCTCGCCACCAGCACCGATGAGCTCATCGAGAAGTCCACCACCCTGGCCAAAGAGCACGGCTATCTGCACGACGGTGAGCTGGCTGTCGTGACTGCCGGCGTCCCCGTGGGCGTCTCCGGCACCACAAACATGATCAAGATCCACATGATCGGCAACTGCCTGGCTACCGGCGTCGGCGTCGGCCCCGAGGGCGCTGCTCTGGCCAACGCCACCGGCAAGGCCTGCGTCTGCCGCACCATCGAGGAGATCCGTGCAAAGTTCAAGCCTGGCATGGTCCTGGTCGTCCCCTCCACCTCCAACGAGATGCTGAGCTACGTCCGTGACGCCGCCGCTCTGGTGGTCGAGGAAGCCGGCCTGAACAGCCACGCCGCCATCGCCGGCAAGGCCCTGCTCAAGCCCACCATCGTGGGTGCCGTCGGCGCTACCGCCCACATCCGCGACGGTCTGATGGTCGCTGTGGACTGCGCACACGGCAGCGTCCAGCGTCTGCAGGCCTGATCTCGGGAGGCACAGCATGGAGCGCATTGCAAGTTTCTGCGTAGACCACACCAAGCTCGACCGCGGCATGTACCTGAGCCGTCAGGACGGCGATGTTCTGACCTGGGACATCCGGATGAAGAAGCCAAACCACGGCGATTATCTCTCCACCGGTTCGGCCCACACGCTGGAGCACCTCTTCGCCACCTACGCCCGCAACAGCCAGTATAAGGACGGCGTCATTTACGTCGGCCCCATGGGCTGCCGCACCGGCTTTTACCTGCTGACCCGGGGCCTGACCCCCGCCGAGGCGCTGAGCCTGACGGTGGAGTCCTTCCGCTTCATGGCTGCGTTTGAGGGCGATGTCCCCGGCGCAAGCGAGGTGGAGTGCGGTAACTACCGCGACATGGACCTGCCCGCCGCAAAGGCTGAGGCTGCTGCCATGCTGCCCGTGCTCGAGGCACTGACCGCTGACAAGCTGCACTACTATCGCAATTTTCAAAAATAGTGCCTATCGAAACGGCATATTTGCGATATGCAGTTTGCGGATGTTGCTTGTGCATTAAAAACGCAAACTGCTATAAGCTATAACACACAAAGAGGCTGTTGCACTGCAACAGCCCCTTTTCTTTTATCGCGTCCGCGCCTCACACTTCCCCGATGACCGGGAGCAGGTCTTCGAGCTTATTGAAATAATTGACGATGGTGACCACATTGTTGACGATGGAGCTGCCCGCCGAGAAAATGCGCGCCACATAGTTCAGCACACGGCCAATGTCCTGGAACGTCTGCCATGCCGTGGTCTCGCCGCCGCAGAGCAGCACCATTTCGTCGTCCCCGATGGATGTATACTGGGCGGGCATCCGCATCTGATAATTACTCATAGTATTCTTTCCTTTCCGCTGATGAGAAGTTTTTTCCCTCGTTCAGAGTCAGCGCCCTCGGGGCCTGTCCTCTATTCCATCCTACCAGATACGAAAGGCAAAGCATGTCAGACCCTGCGGCTGAGGAAATGATTTCCTTTTCAGGCTCTCCCCTTGGGAGAGCTGGCGCGCAGCGCCTGAGAGGGCAGGGACGCTGCAGAGAAATAAAAAACACAGCGACAGCATCACTCTTACAAAAGCTAATGCTTATCGCTGTGCAGATATTCTTTGGAACCGAGCTTGCCCTCTCCGTCACCTTCGGTGACACCTCTTCCAGAGGGAGAGGCTTAGACACGTCAAAAATCCATTATTCGTACAGGGGGAAAGCCTTGGTCAGGGCCAGCACACGGGCGGAGATGTCGTCCTTCTTCTCGTCGTAGTGCCAGATGCAGTCGGCGATGCAGTCCGCAATGACTTTCATCTCGGCCTCGCCCATGCCCCGGGTGGTGACAGCCGGAGTACCCAGACGGACGCCGGAAGTCACGAAGGGGCTGCGGGTCTCGCCGGGGACGGTGTTCTTGTTGGCGGTGATGTGGACGCTGTCGAGGCGGGCTTCCAGCTCCTTGCCGGTGCATTCCTCGTCCCGCAGGTCGAGGAGCATCAGGTGGTTGTCGGTGCCGCCGGACACCAGCTTGACACCGCGAGCCTGCAGTTCAGCGGCCATGGCCTGTGCGTTCTCCACGATCTTGCGGGCGTAGTCCTTGAACTCGGGCTTGAGTGCCTCGCCAAAGCAGACGGCCTTGGCCGCGATGACGTGCTCCAGCGGGCCGCCCTGGGTGCCGGGGAAGACGGCAGAGTTGATGCGCTTGGCCAGCACAGCATTATTGGTCAGGATGAGGCCGCCGCGGGGGCCGCGCAGGGTCTTGTGGGTGGTGGTGGTCACGACGTCGGCATAAGGCACCGGGCTCTGGTGCATCCCGCCGGCCACGAGACCCGCGATGTGGGCCATATCCACCATCAGGAAGGCCCCGTATCCGTGGGCGATCTCAGCCAGCTTTTCGAAGTCGATGGCACGGGGGTAGGCCGAAGCGCCTGCCACGATCATCTTGGGACGGACCTTTTTGACCTGCTTTTCCAGCTCAGCATAGTCGATGCGGCCATCTTCGCCGACGCCGTAGGATACGAAGTGATAGTTCTTGCCGGACATATTCACCGGAGAGCCGTGGGTCAGATGACCGCCCTGAGACAGGTCCATGCCCATAACGGTATCGCCCAGATCGAGCAGGGCGAAGTAGACGGCCAGATTGGCCTGTGCGCCGGAGTGGGGCTGGACGTTGGCGTACTTTGCGCCGAACAGCTTGCAGGCGCGCTGGATGGCGATGTTCTCCACCTCATCCACATAGGCACAGCCGCCGTAGTAGCGTTTGCCGGGCAGGCCCTCGGCGTACTTGTTGGTGAGGATGCTGCCCATGGCGGCCATGACGGCGGGCGAGACGATGTTCTCGCTGGCGATGAGCTCGATATTTTCCCGCTGGCGGGTCAGCTCACGGTTCATAGCCGCAGCCAGCTCCGGGTCGGCCTTTTCCACGAGGCCGATGGTATCCATCATATCGTTGTACATACTATTTACCCCTCTCTCTGATGCAAAAAATCAGTTCGCGCGGGCGTCCGCTCATTCCGGCCCGTCTGTTTCCATGATACCAGACATCGTGGATTTCTTCAACAGCATTTCGCACAAACCGATACGGTTTGATTCGTTTCTTTTCGGTTAAATGAAGATATTTCACCCATCCTGCCAAAGCCTTGCTTTTTCTGCGCTCAGCGCTTATTATTATAACAAAAATCCGTCCCGGTTTTTGTGCAGATTTGCCCACCGGGTGCAGAAAGGAGCGCATTGCCATGACCATCACGGAGCAAAAAGCCGCACAGCGCAAAGCGGGCATTGCGGCCCGCCGGGCGTTGTCGGACACCGAGCGCACCCATTCCAACGCCGCTCTCTGCGCCCGCATCATGGCTCTGGACTGCTTCAAAAAGGCAGAAAACATCCTGCTTTATGCGGCCTTCGGCGGTGAAGCCGATCTCTCGGCGCTGGCTGTGGAAGCGGCCCGGCAGGGCAAAACGCTGGCCTACCCCGTCTGCGGCGAGAGCTTTTCGCTGACAGCCGCCGTGCCGGGGCCGGACGGCTGGGAAGTGGGTACTTACGGCATCCGCACGCCCATTTTGAGCCGGTCTGCAATTTTGCCACCGGACAAGCTCGACCTCGTGCTGGTCCCCTGCACGGCTTTTGATGCAGTCTGCCACCGGGTGGGGATGGGGAAAGGCTATTATGACCGCTACCTCCCCCGCTGCACCCGGGCTGTGAAAATAGGTGTGGCCTTTGAGGCCCAGCGGGTGGATAAAGCGGCAGTGGACGCCTATGACGAAAAACTGGACGGATTCGTGACAGAGGGAGGACTTTACTTTGGATTTGACACAACTGAGCTGTGAGGACTTTCTGAGCCGGCTTGCCAGCAAAGCCCCCGCCCCGGGCGGCGGCGGCGCAGCGGCCCTCGTGGGCGCGGCAGGCGTCGCGCTGGGCAATATGGTGGGGAATCTCACCACCGGCAAAAAGAAATACTCCGCCGTGGAAAAAGAGATCCTGGCGCTGAATGCCCGTGCTGAAACACTGCGCAAACGGCTGGAAGCCCTCGTGCAGGCTGACGCCGACGCATTCACGCCTCTGGCGGCGGCCTACGGCCTGCCCAGAGAGACGCCTGAACAGCAGGCCCGCAAGGCCGCTGTGCTGGCCGAGGCGTTGGACGGGGCCTGCGCCGTGCCGCTGGACATCATGGATGCCTGCTGTGAGGGCATCCGTCTTGCGGCCGATTACGCCGAAAAGGGCAGCGTGCTGGCTGTCTCAGACGCAGGCTGTGCGGCGCTGTTCTGCAAGGCCGCACTTCAGGCGTCGGCTCTGAATGTCGCCATCAACACAAAGCTCATGACTGACCGCGCCCATGCCGCCGCGCTGGACGAAAAAGCGGCCCGGATGCTGGCGGAATATGTGCCGCTGGCCGACGAAGTCTACCAGTCCGTAGCAAGCCGCCTGCGGGCCTGATGCATAGAAAGGGAACGTATATGTCTACCATTTTGAAGGGTGCGCCCGTCGTGGCCGCCATGAACGAAGCAAATGCCGCCCGCTGCGCCGCACTGCGGGAAAAGGGCGTTGTCCCCACGCTGGCCGTCGTCCGGGTGGGCGAACGCCCCGATGACCTCTCCTACGAGAAAGGCGTCATGGCCCGCTGTGCAAAAGTGGGCGTCGAGGTGAAGCAGTTCCTTCTGCCCGCCGACGCTTCGCAGGAAGAGTTGCTGCGCGTCATTGCCGGCATCAACGCAGACGCCGCCATCCACGGCTGTCTGCTCTTCCGCCCCCTGCCCAAACAGTTTGATGACAGGACCATCCGCGCCGCGCTCTCGCCCGAAAAGGACATTGACGGCATCACCGACGGCTCGCTGGCCGGCGTCTTCACCAACACTGCCGTCGGCTACCCGCCCTGCACGGCGCAGGCCTGTCTTGAGATCCTGAAATTCTACAGCATTCCCCTCTCTGGCAAGCGGGCCGTCGTCGTGGGACGCAGCCTCGTGGTGGGCAAGCCCGCAGCCATGATGCTGGACCGGGAAAACGCCACCGTCACCCTCTGCAACTCCCGCACCCAGAACCTGCCCGATGTCTGCCGTGAGGCCGATGTTGTGGTGGTGGCCATGGGCAAGATGGGCTTTATCGGCGCAGAGCATCTGCGGGCCGGTCAGGTCGTCGTGGATGTGGGCATCCATGTCAATGAGGAAGGCAAACTCTGCGGTGACGTCCGCTTTGGCGAGGCAGAGCCGGTGGTGGAGGCCATCACTCCCGTCCCCGGCGGCGTCGGCACCGTGACGACTTCCGTGCTCGTGAGCCATGTGGTGGAGGCGGCAGCGAAAGCTGCATCATAATAACCTCTCCGTCACGCCTGCGGCGTGCCACTGCCCGGGTTGCGGCTCCCAGCGTCTGCTTCGGCCCTTGGTGCGGGCCTCGCATCCTGCTGGCCGCGGCCCCAACAGCGACTCCCTGTTTCCGCCGCTGG